>NZ_LVCU01000164.1:0-15416 GCF_001647185.1 Rhodococcus sp. EPR-147 | reverse complement strand
ACCACCACCGCCGAGGACGCGGCTTCGTTGTCTCCGCTCGACGGGACCTCGGCAACATCGGCGGTATCGACCACGGAATTCTGCGTTGGATCGGACGCCGCCAGTGCCCACACGGTGGCTCCGCTCAGTGCGGCGAGAACCGCGACGCCCAACCCGATCATCGTCAGTCTCGCGATGCGGGGCGTACCGGCCACATCGCTGCCGGAACCACTTCGGTCTTCTTCACCCGTCGCAGTCGGAACGGCCACCGGCTCGGCGAGGGCGGCCTTGGCTCCGATCAGTGCCGCTGCAATTACCGATGGAACCGCGGAGTTCAACCGCGGATCTCCGGCATCCACTACCCCGACGTCATGAATATCGTGGGCGGCCAGAGCGGCACGAACGGTCCCGCAGAGCGCGATGCTGTCGCAGACCACCCCGGACCCGCTGATCAGCAGGTCGTTCTGGGCCGCCTGCACCCTCATGATTCCGAGCATCGTCGTGACGGCGTCCCCGACACCCCCGGGAGCCGAGGAGACGGAGACGGTGCGAGTGGAAATGGGGCCGAGCTCGGGTAGATCGGCCTCGACCAACGCAGCAGATATTTCGTCGTCACCGACGTGCACCCCGAGCGCAATGGCCATGATCGTCGACTCCCCCGATTCGATTCGGACTCAGAGTACCCTTCGAGTCTCGAATCGGGGAATCATCCCGGTTTCGGTGATCAGAACTCCAACCTGCTCGCCTCGTCCCGGGCTACCTCGGCGGCGCGACGCTCGCGCTCGAACAGCAGGCCGAAGGTGAAACCGTTCTCCCCCGCCGTCGTCCCTGCCCGCGCGCCGAGAGTTCGCAGAATTTCCGCCGCGATCACCGCATCCTGGTGCTCTCCCAGCACCTCCTGAATTGTCTTGTAGTGCTTGATGTTCGCTTTCGAGACCTTCTTGTCCACCACCGGCGCCACCAACTCGGCCGCATACCGCGCACGTTTCGACGCCTTCCGTGCACGATGCAACGCCTCGTCGTCGGTACCGCGCACGGCACTCTTCGTGCGATCGATCGCCTTCTTGCCGGCCTTGCGCGCCAGCTTGACCAACACGCGGTCGGTAACCTCGCCGTCGATCGGTAGCCCCCGCGACCACTCCGACAGCGTCGTGAGCAGCGCGCGGTAACGATCTCCGTCGAGTTCGGTCATCGCCGCCTCGCGGTATCGGATCTGCTCGGCCAACAGATCGTTCTCGATGCGCGACGCCACCGGCCCGAGCACCAGTTCGGGCGGCAGTTCGCGCAGCGCTGCCGCGAACCGAGCACGCTGCACCTGACGATCTCGAACCTCACCGAGAATGCTTGCATACCAGGACAGTTCGGCCTCGAGTTGGGCAGCCGGCTCGTCCTCGAACAGACTCCCGAACACGCGGAGGGTACTGCGGTAGCGCCGAATGGCCACCCGCGTGGAGTGAATCGGATCCAGCCCCCGACGCAGATACACATCGCCTGCGACGATCGCCTGCGCCTGATCGTCGAGATAGTCCGCCAGCAGCGCCACCCCGGGTTCGGCAGGTTCCTGGCGCACCACCGACAGCGCACGATCCAACTTCGACGGATGCGCCGAGGGCCGAGCACCGGCGGCGCGCAGCACCTTGCCCGCCTTCTTCAGGAACGACTCCGAGCCTGCGGGTCCGAGTTCCACCTCCACCTCGCGCCACCGCGGACCGGTCGCACCGCCGATCAAGACCACCGACACTTCGTCGTCGGCGATTTCCGCGACGACGGCCCCATCGGCGTCGGACACGGTGTGGATCGTTCGACGCGTCGTCAAAGTAGCGACCGCGGCCAACTGCGCGCCCATCACCGCACCGCGCAGTACATCGTTCAGCTCGTCCGGCACCGCGTTGTGCGCACCGCTGCCGAGAGGGAGCCGAATCTCGGTCCGCGCCTTCTCCGCCGGGACCTTTGCATGCCAGCCGTTGTCGGAGTCACCGGTACGACACCGGACGGTGATCCCGCGTCGCAACAGGTCGTGGCCCGCAGTGTCGAAATACTCACTGCTCAGGTCGGTCTCGCTCGACACCAGTGCGCCGCCGGTGGGCACCAGCGCAGCGAGAGTGGGCAACTGAAATTCTGCGTCGACGTCGAACTTGTCTTCGCGCTCGGTCTGAATCGACTCCATACTGCTCATCCTGCCTCGAGTGCCCGGGCCGATGACGGCCGAAAGCGCAGACCGGTCAGCGTCGCGGAAAGTCGAAATCCGGCAATGAAAAGTCGATCGTCCGAGTCGGCCGCGTTGTTGTCGTCGTGGTCCGGGTCGTCGTGGTGGGACGCGTTGTGGTCGGACGAGTCGTGGCGGCAGGTGGGACCGTCGTCTGCACCACGGTCGACCGATCGACGGTGGGCCTGCTCGGTGCCGTTGTCTGCTCGATGTCGGACGGGGCACCGGTCGTGGTGACGGTGCGCCGTGTGGCGGTGGCGCTTTCGGCGACCGTCGTGGCCGGTGCCTGAGACGAGGACGACGTTGGCGGCGCGCCGGCCGAAGGAGAGGTCGGCGTCGCCGTCGTGGTCGCGAACGGTACCGACGGTTCGGCGGGTTCGGCGGGTTCGGCGGGTGACCCGTCTGCCGCAGGCACTACGGACTGCGACCGGGCGGGTTGCGAGGAGTCCTGCGACGTGGTCACCGACGGCGCTGGATCCTCGCCGCTGGTCCGTGCCGCCGCAGTGACCACGGTGCCGGCTGCACACACCGCGACGAGTGCCGCGAGCGCACCGCCGAGATGCCGGGACTTGTTGGCCCTGGTCATCCGCTTGGAGGAGGTGTCGCTGTGCCGCGGACGCTTCGAGACCACCGGGACAACCGCGGTCACCTCGAGGTCTGCGGAATCCCGGTCCACGGCAGCGAACCGATCGGTGAGCGCCTCCGGTGCCGCAGGCGCAGGCCGCAGACCCACCGTCCGAGCGATCCCAGCAGCGCCGTGCGCCGCCAGCAGTTCCGGCTGCTCGGGCACATAGACCGGCATCGACACCGCGTCGAACAGGACCTGACGAATTATCTGCATGTTGGCACCGCCGCCGACGGCGACGACGGCGTCGACGCGAACGCCCTGCGCCTCGACCGCGTCGAGGACGTCGACGGCCATCGAGACGGCTCGGTGCACGGCGTCGCCGATGACCTCGTCGAGATTGCCACGCCACAGCGACGCGCGTCCGCCGACGAACGGCCCGGTGATCGACACGCTGCGAAGCAGAGCCAGCTCGTGTTTGCCGTCGCGGACGTCGTGCACGAGCCGCCTGCGAGCCTCGATCGTCAGCGCCTCGGCCGCGCCGAATGTCGCGATGAGGTGATCGCACAGCATTCGATCGCACTCGTCACCACTGAGCGCGTCCGTTCGACGCGACGCGAGAACGTCGCCGCTGTCGATGTCGACCACGGAGACCGAGGTACCGGACGCGCCGACGTCGAACAGGGCGACGCAGCGTTCGCCTGCCAGCACACGTGTCTCACGTAGTGCGCCCAATTGGGCACCGAGTTCGGACACGAGGACGACACCGTCGGAGAAATCCTGATCGTAGGCCGCTCTTGGGTCGCTCTCACGCAATGCGAGCACCGGATAGAAATCCGCCGACGCATACTCCGACGCCAGGTTGTGAACCGATGTGATGACGGCATCCCACGGATCGGGGGCGAGGCCGTTGGGTGCGGGCCGGGACGCGACGGGCTCGTGCACTTCGAGCACGGCGCCGGAGCGAGCGTTGGCACTGATCACGCTGCGGAGACCACTCGACCCCAACGAAGCGCCGAGTACGGACACATCGGGAACCGCGGACACAAGAAACCTCACTCTGGTAGGCCCCAACCCACGTCAGGTCACCAGAGTACCGTTACAACCGTCCGTTCGTCATGTTTTTCGGCGTTCAAACAAACTGCGAGATCGTTACTCGACGCTCGACCGGACGAAATTCAGGTAGGCCTTCGACGGCGTCGGCCCACGCTGACCCTGATACTTCGACCCCACCGCGGCACTGCCGTACGGATTCTCGGACGGCGACGACAGCCGGAACAGACACAGCTGCCCGATCTTCATGCCCGGCCACAACGTGATCGGGAGGTTGGCGACGTTGGACAACTCCAACGTGATGTGGCCGCTGAAGCCCGGATCGATGAACCCTGCAGTCGAGTGCGTGAGCAGACCCAGCCGCCCGAGCGAGCTCTTCCCCTCGAGCCGACCGGCCAGGTAGTCCGGCAGCGTCGTCAATTCGAGAGTGGAGCCGAGAACGAATTCACCCGGGTGCAGAACGAAGGGCTCGCCGGCCGCGGGTTCGACCAACGTCGTCAACTCGTCTTGCTGGAGCGACGGGTCGATGTGGGTGTAGCGGGTGTTGTTGAACACCCGAAACAGCTTGTCGAGCCGCACATCGACACTCGACGGCTGAACCATCGACGGGTCGAACGGTTCGATCGCCAGGTTTCCCTGGGTCACTTCGGCACGGATGTCACGGTCGGAGAGCAGCACCTCTGCAGGCTACTGGTCCTGGGCGGTCCCCCGCGACACACCCGAGTCCCGATCGCGGCGCATAGCTCTGCAAAGGAAAAGCCGGACAATCGAGCGGCACGACCATTCACATTCGGCAAACTCCTGTCAGGAAGACTGAAATGACAATTGCGTTCGACGTCCCCTCGTACTGGGATCAGCGATCCCAATGCTTCGTTCTGGCCACCACTCCCACAGAAAATCCGGCGTTGTGGAAACAATTCCTGGATGGCGCAGAGGAAAGCTATATGCGACACGGTGTCACCACCGCTCTCGAAATATCGGCCATTCGTGACGGCAGCACCACGGCGCTGTTCTTCGCCGCACTCGACCGAACCGGACAAATAGTCGGCGGGGTACGGGTACAAGGACCGTATTCCTCGGTCGATCAATCGCACGCACTGATCGAATTCGCCGACCATCCAGAAGGCCTACGGCACGTGCACACCATGCTCGACGAACGCATCGGCCACGGAGTCGTCGAACTCAAATCCGCGTGGGTCGCTCAGCACGCACCCCACGGCCGCGCCGTCACCGCGATGATCGCCGAATCCCCCGCCTACAGCACAGCACTTCTCGGTGCGCGCTACGCCCTTGCCACCGCGGCCTCCCACGTCCGTACCGCATGGCTCGACACCGGCGCCGTCATCGCCACCCAGATCGCGCCGATCCCCTATCCTGACGATCGCTATCGAACCGAGGTGTTCTGGTGGGACAGAACAACACTCGCATTCAACGCCGACCTGGCCACCTGGCGCCGAATGCGGCACAACACGGTCACCCTGCTCGCACACCGCCGCGCAGCCGTCGAACTCCCGGAAGCAGTCGCATCATGAACGATCGAACCACGCCCGGCCACCACTGGAAGCCTGTGATATTCGACGAGACGGACGCCACACAGCGCGACGCACTCGACGAACTCAGAGCCGACCCCACCCTCACTTTCCTGGACGAGCGAGAGACGCAGAGAAATGGCCTGCGCTCACTGCTTCCCAGCCCTGAGCAGAGCTTTCTCGACGAAAACGACAGGTGGGTTTTCTTTTCGTGGCGAAAGACGGTTGTCGCCGTACTCGGACCCCGCTCGTTTCGACACCTGCGGCTGGACAGGAACAGAAACAAGATAACCCTCGAGGAACAGAATTCCTTGGGAGATCTCACGATAGGAATCATCGGCCTCAGCGTCGGGCACTCCATTGCCCACACTCTCGCACTCGAAGGAATCTGCGGGACGCTTCGACTCGCCGATTTCGACGAGATCGAACTGTCCAACCTCAACAGAATTCCCGCGTCCATCCTCGATCTCGGGGTCAACAAAGCGGTCGTCGCGGCCCGACGCATTGCCGAAATCGACCCGTATCTGCGCGTCGAGATCGCCGAGGACGGAATCACCGAGAACACCATCGACGAGTTCTTCGACGGACTCGATCTGCTCGTCGAGGAATGCGACTCCCTCGATGTCAAGGTCCGCGCCCGCGAGGCAGCCCGCTCGCGCGGGATCCCGGTACTGATGGAGACCTCCGACCGGGGACTGCTCGACGTCGAGCGCTTCGACCTCGAACCCGACCGTCCGGTGTTCCACGGCGTCCTCGGCGAGATCGACTCGACGAGCCTGCAGGGGCTGGGCACGCGCGACAAGATCCCCATCGTGCTCGATCAGCTCGACGCCTCACTGCTCTCGGCCCGGATGGCCGCCTCGATGGTGGAAGTGAGCGAAACGATCGAGACCTGGCCACAATTGGGCGGCGACGTTCAACTCGGCGGTGCAACCATCGCAGCAGCCGTTCGACGCTTCGGCACCGGAGCGCACCTGCCGTCCGGACGAATCCGCGTCGATCTCGAGACCCATCTCGACGCGCTCGCGACCCCGAATCCGACGCCGAGGGCGCAGCAGTCTGCGACCGACACCGCCGTCGAGGCTCACCACGCAGCCGTCGATCCCGACGCGCTCGTTCTCGACGCTGCGCGCCGGGCACCGTCCGGTGGAAACAGTCAGCCGTGGACGTTCACCCGTGACGGACGCACCGTGCGGATCGGGGTGGATCGTTCCCGCACGTCGACCCTCGACGTCGCCTTCCGGGGCAGCTACGTGGCAGTGGGTGCGGCCGCCTTCAACGCGCGCGTGGTGGCCACCGCGCAGGGCAGGCTCGACCGCAGCGAGGTCACCGACCACGGAGTCGAGATCACCCTGAGTGCGGGCGACCCACAACCCGTCACGGATCGACGCCTGCTCGACGGCGTTCTCGAGCGGTGCACCAATCGAGAAATGGGCACCGGCGCACCCCTGGATGCCGGCATCGCCGCCGACATCGCCGCTGCGGCAGAAGCAGAGGGTGGCCGGGTAGTGCTGCTGACGGCACCCGAGTCCATCGCGGCGGCCGCGGATATCCTCGCCGCCGCCGATCGAATCCGGTATCTCACACCGCACCTGCATCGAGACATGTTCTCCGAGTTGCGCTGGCCGGGAGATCTCGATCCCGACCGGGGAATCGAGGTGTCGACTCTGGGGATCGACGACGCGGACCTGTCCAAGCTCGAGATCGTCAAGCGGCCGGACGTCATGGAGCTCGTGCATGCGTGGGACGCCGGTGCAGCGCTCGGGACCGACATGCGCGACCGTGTGCTGTCGAGTTCGGCACTCGCAGTGGTCGTCGTGCCCGGATCGACCGCAGCAGATTACATCATCGGGGGATGTGCAACGGAGAACGTTTGGGTAACTGCGCATTTGCGCGGATTGGCAGTGCAGCCGGTTTCCCCCGCGTTCCTCTATGCGCGCACCGCGGAGGAATATCGACAACTGGCACCGCACCACGCAGAAACGCTGCAGCAGTTGAGTTTCGAGCTCCGCGCTCTGCTTGAAATCGAAAACACAGAGTCCGTCGCGCTGGTGTTGCGGCTCGGTAGCGCCCCGAAAACTCCGATACATAGTCGCAGACTTCCTGTTTCAGCGTCTGTATCGGGGTAGAGTTCCGGCGGAGACCAGGGGGAACAGTCCTGCACTGCGTCTACGAGAGGCGGGAGTGGGGCCCTGGAGCACAACCAGACGCTCGAGGTCCTCGTCACCGGCGTCGCAACCGAACTCATGGGAGTCGATGCGGCGACGGTGCGCGAGGCCTACGACTCCGTGCTGCGGCAACTCGTGGACTACCTGGGCATCGACTTCAGCTTCCTCCGGCACAACGATTTCGAGGCCAGGGCCACCAGACTCAGCGCAGAATGGCCACCGCGACTGAGCGTGCCCGATCCCGACCCACTGGCAGTGGTCTACTTCGACGAAGCAGACTCGGTGTTCCGCCTGGCCGAAACACTGACCGAACCGGCAGTGTTTCGGCCGGACCCGGAGCAGGAGGACTACCGCCGACGCGTCGAGGACGCGTCGGGATTCTCTGCGACCTCGATGGCCGTCGTCCCGCTGCTGCACTCGGAGCGCACCACCGGCATCCTCGGCTTCATCAAGATCGGCGACCGAACGTGGTCCGAGGCAGAACTCAACGCGCTCAAAGCGATTGCGGCACTGCTCTCCCAACTTCAGGCGCGAGTGAGCGCCGAGGAGCAACTCCGGTTCTCGGCGCTGCACGACCACCTGACCAAACTGCCCAACCGCACAGCGCTCACACAACACCTCCGCGAACGACTCGACCCGGCCATGCCCGGTCCCGTCGCCGTGATGCACATCGACCTCGATCGACTCAAAGCCTTGAACGACTTTCTGGGACACCTCGCGGGAGACCACTACCTCCAGACCATCGCCGACCGACTGCAGAGCTTCGTCGGCAAGTCGGCCGGTCTCGTGGCACGCCTGGGCGGCGACGAATTCCTGGTGGTACTGGCCGGGCCGTGCTCGGCCCGGGTCGCAGCACACCACGCCGAGATGATCGCCGACGCCATGTACGCCCCCGTCACCCTCGGAGTCGAACGCATCAGCAGAAGCGCGAGCATCGGAATCGCCTTCGGCCAGCCGGGCAAGCACACCGCGGAGTCGCTTCTGCGGCAGGCAGATCAAGCCGCCCTGGTAGCCAAACGCGGAGGCGGGCACGACATCGCCCTGTTCACCGAGGAGATGCACGCCGAAGCCGAACTCCGCAACGACGTCGAGATCCATCTGCGCGACGCCATCGCAGGCGACTCCCTCACCCTGCACTTCCAGCCCGAGGTGGACCTCGTCACCGGACGCATCACCGCAGTCGAAGCACTGGTCCGTTGGCAACACCCCACCCGAGGCCTACTACCCCCGTCCGCGTTCATCCCGGTGGCCGAGGACACGAACCTCGCCGGAGAACTCGGCCGCTGGGTGCTCGACCACGCCTGCCGCACCCTCGCCGACTGGCAACGCGAGATCCCCCACCTCGACATCGCCATGCGCGTCAACATATCTCCCGTCCAACTGGTCACCAACGGATTCGTCGGTGCCGTCGCCAGAGCACTCACGGAGTTCTCGATAGCCGGGCCCGACCTCTGCCTCGAGATCACCGAAGTGGCAGTGGTACAGGACCTTTCCCGCACTCGCGTGACACTGCGCGAACTCCGCGAACTCGGCGTGCAAGTGGCCATAGACGACTTCGGCACCGGATACAGCTCGCTGTCGCACCTCAAGGAACTTCCCGTCGATGCACTCAAGATCGACCGCGCCTTCGTCACCGACCTCGGAGCCAGAAACACCGGCGACCTCGCCATCGTCCAATCCATCATCGGACTCGCCGACGCATTCGGACTCGACATCATCGCCGAAGGCGTCGAAACACAGACCGCCAGAAACACCCTGATCGAACTGGGCTGCACTCGCGCACAGGGATACCTGTTCTCCAAGCCGGTACCAGCACACGACGCCCTCACCCTGCTGCACGGCGTGCGAATCGACATCTGAACGCCCTGGTAACCTCGAACCGCACCACACGCCGGTGTAGTTCATTGGTAGAACGCGACCTTCCCAAGGTTGAGAGGCGGGTTCGATTCCCGTCACCGGCTCCACGCTGGCTCCCCCTCGAGTCGCTTCCGCCTCGCGCACACCGCTGATTTCGCTAACCCTCCCTAGTCACTGCGGTCACTCCTGAAACAAACCGACCACCGCAGACCATTGGTCGATACCCTTGCTACCGACCAGTAACATAGGCTAATTCATTCATTGTATTCGCAAGAATTCCTGCATTTCAAAAGAAACTTCTGTCGCCTAGTTTGCCGTGCTAGAAATCAAATGTCGACATTTGTTCACCGACATATGACCCTGACAGGAATCCCCCTCATGCGATCACTATTCACAATTGTCGCGGTCGCCCTGACGACGATGGCCGTGGCCGTCTCGTCGGCGACCGCAGCCCCGTCACTCGCCGCGCCCCCGAGAACCCAGGGCGGAGCAGGAACCGTGCTGTGGGAAGACCAATTCAACGGGTACGGCGGACCCGACCCCTCCAAATGGGGGTTTCAGACCGGCCGCTGGGGCGCGAGTTCCGGTGAGCAGCAGTACTATACGGACTCCTGGAACAACGCCAACCAGTTCAACGGCTCACTGAACATCACCGCGCGTCGAGAGACACCACCGGACCGCAAGCGGGCACCGTACAACTTCACCAGCGCCCGCGTGGTCAGCATGGGCAAGCAATCGGTGACGCCGCCGGTGCGCATCGAAGCATCGATCAAGATGCCGAGCGCCCAGGGCCTGCTGCCCGCATTCTGGACCCTCGGTCTACAACCCGGTGGCGAATATTCATGGCCCAGCCAAGGGGAAGTGGACATCGTCGAAATTCCCGGACTGTACGGACCGTCATTCAATTTGCACGGTCCCTCGAAGTGGAACTCCAATCAAGATGTGAAGACCGGCGGCAGTATGAATCCGGTCGGCAACGGATTCCACACGTACCGCATCGACTGGCTACCGAACAGCATCACCTGGTTCGTCGACGGGGTCGCTCGATACTCCTTCACTCAGGCCCAGTACGAGGCGAAGGGTGGCAACTGGAAGGCGTTCTCGGGCGCATGGCCGCACTACATCCTGTTCAACGTCGCCGTGGGCAACAACTGGACCGGCAAGACGCTGAACAGCACGCCGTACCCGCAGACGATGAGTGTCGACTGGCTGCGTGTGAGTCGCCTCTGACCTGCAGAACAATCCTTCTCTCCGCACGGGGCCCAGCCACCACGGCTGGGTCCCGTGCGGTTTACGCGCCAAGCACGGTTTCGCGCGAAGAACAATTCTTGTGACTTTTCTCAGTCCACACCCCCACTCATAGGGACATTCCACAGTTCGAGGAATACCGTCTATTCATGCGCGGGCCACGGCGAAGTCTGATCACCCTCGTACTCGTCGCTGCCGCTGCGCTGCTGGCACCCTCCGCGCACGCGGGGCCGCTGATGCCCATCGCCGCTGCCCCCGAGCAGCCCGATCACGCCGATGCCATCCGCTACGCCGCATCCAATCGCGACGCCGCACCTCCCGGAGCCAACGACATGGGCTGCAAGCCCACTGCGGCGCACCCGAATCCAGTCGTCCTGGTACACGGCACCGACGCCACTGCGTACTCCGACTGGGCCGGCTTCGCCCCCATCCTGAAAGCAGCCGGATTCTGCGTCTTCGCCATCAACTACGGCACCTCGCCGGACGGCAAATCCAACGGGTACGGCGTCATCGAAGACAGTGCAGCGCAACTGAAGTCGATGACACTGTCGATACTTCAGGCAACCGGTGCCGGAGCAGTCGACGTGGTCGGCTACTCGCAGGGTGCCGCGGTCGCTCGATACTTCGTCAACAGGCTCGGCGGTGCCTACGTGGTCGACAGATGGGTGGGCATCGCATCACCGACCTACGGCGGCACCATGTACGGAGTAGCGCCCGTCGTACAGGCAGTGCCGGGTGCAACCGGGGTCGTAGCGGGCGAATTCGGCCCAGGGCTCGCCCAACTGATGGCCGGATCCGATTTTCTCGAACGCCTCAATGCAGGCGGCGACACCGTGCCCGGAGTGGAGTACACCTCAATCGCGACGAGGGTCGACGAAGTGATCCAGCCGTACACCAATGCGCTGCTGCGGGATCCGGGAGCGCACAACATCGTGGTGCAGGACGTGTGCCCCGATACCGAGGTAGCGCACTTCACGTTCACCTACGACCCCACCGCGCTGCGGCTGGCGCTCAACGCACTCGACCCGGCGAACGCGCGTCCGCCGACCTGCGTACCGGTGCCGCTGGGAGCCGGAATTCTCGACGTCGTCCTCGCCAGCCACTGACCCTCACGTCAGCAGCTGATACGCCCTGAGCCCGACGTAGAGTTCCGCGGCTTGAACCGGATCACGGAAGTCGCGTCCGGTGAGCTCGGCGATGCGACGCAGCCGATACAACACCGTATTGCGATGGTAGTGCAGCGATTCGGCGGCGTCGCGGGTGGAACCGCCGCACGAGAACCAGGCGTCGAGAGTGTCCAGCAGGCTCTGCCGTTCGGCTCGCGGCAGCGCCAGCAGATCACCGAGTATCTGACGCGAGGCGATGCGGCCCGACGAGGGATCGCGGACCAGCAGCAGCGGTACCGGCACGGAGTCGTAGCGCACCGGCGCGGACGGTGTGGCCGCGTTCGGGGTGCACGACCTCGCCAACCGGGCCTGACCGACGGCATCACCGATACCCGACGGGGACCGGAAGACCGAACTCACCCCCACCCGTCCCGGACACAGCTCGCTCAGCGTGATCAACGCGCAATCGATCTCCGATTCCGTTGCGGCACAGATGAGCCCGACGCTCCCGTCCACCTCGGCGTCCCACACCGATTCGGCACCCGCGGTACGGAGGCGGGAGATCAACCCGTCGATTCCCATCGCTGCGGTCAACGGCTCCTGCGAGACCACCGCGAAGTAGCCGTGGTCGGGAATGCGAAACGTGCGCAATGCGTCCGCTGCCGCAGTCGGATTCGCGCCGTGATCGGCGAAGAGCACCCGGATGAGGCGTCCACGGGCTTCGGCGCTCTCCCGCGCACGCATGTCGGCACTCTCTCGATAGGCCCCCGCTGCCTCGTCGGAGTACACGTCGACCAGAGCCCAGACCTGGGCGGCCATGTCCAGCAGCGCATGACTCGCCCGGCCGTCCGAACGTTCCATCAATTCGTCCCAGACCAACCTGCCGCCCAGCCGAAAAGCGTGAAGCAGGGCAGCCAGCGGTACCCCCTGCTCCGCCTTGAGTCGGCCCGCGTCCCGAGCCGACTCGAGTCGCATGGGAGCACGACCGGACAGCTTGCCCAGCATCGACGCCAGATTGCTCCGTGACGCCTCGTAGAGCTGCTCGGTGGTGAGCAGCGTCGATTCCAGGTAGGCGTGCTCGGCCCCCAGGATCCGTCGCACGAGTTCCGTAGCCAGATCGTCGACGCCGTCGAGCATCGTCGCGGCCAGATCGGTCGGTGACGGATGCACGTCGAACTCGGTGGCGGTCATGACAGAACTCTAACCTCACCCGTGTAAGCCACGCCACAGCCAAATTGTGCCACTGCACAAACCGCTGCATCCGATTGAGAGCCGTGGCCCATAGCGTCCCACGTCCGAGTGCGACCACAATCACAGTGGAAGCGTGCACCCGAACGACGAGTGGAGCCGAGAAGTTGACCAGCGACGTCACCCCACACCTGAAGCCCGTACCGACGCCGGGACCCACCGAGGCAGTCGACTCCGCACTCGCCGATCTGTCGGAGGGAGAGAAGAACTGGGGACGCCTCACGCTGGCCGAGCGGCGTGCCCTGCTCGAACGCGTGCACGCGCTGACCACAGCTCACGCGCAGGAGTGGGTGACGGCGGCAGCGTCGATCAAGGGACTCGACGCCTCGTCCACCCTCGTCGGAGAGGAATGGTTGTCGGGTCCGTACTCGTTCCTGAACGGACTCGGCACCGTGGCGCACACACTGGCGGCGCTCGAAGCCGGTAGCAGTCCGCTGGCCGGTGCCACGTTCGGAACGGCACCCGGTGGGCGCACGACGGTCTCGGTGCTGCCTCTCAACATCTTCGAGCGGCTCCTGCTCAACGGGTTCACCGCCGAGGTATGGCTGAAGCCCGGAATCGACCGTGCAACCGCACAGCGGACCGCAGGCCTGGCCCAGCTCGATCCCACCCGCACCGCGGGCATCGGAGTGGTACTCGGCGCAGGCAACATCACCTCGATCGCGCCGCTGGACGCGCTGTACGAACTGATCGGGTTCAATCGAGTCGTCGCACTCAAGCTCAACCCGATCATGGATCCGCTGTTGCCGGTGTTCGAGAAAGTCCTCGCGCCGCTCGTCGACATCGGTGCACTGCGCCTGCTCACCGGCGGAGCCGACGTGGGCACCTACCTGGTCCAGCACGATCGTGTCGACCACGTCCACATGACCGGCAGCGCCATCACGCACGACGCGATCGTCTTCGGTCCGGGCCCGGACGGCGCTGCCCGCAAGGCGGCCAACGACCCGATCCTCACCAAGGAGATCTCCAGCGAACTCGGTGGCGTCTCGCCCACCATCGTTCTGCCCGGAGAGTGGAGCCGTGCCGACATCGAATTCCAGGCCGAGCACATCGCCACCCAACGCCTGCACAACAGCGGATACAACTGTGTCGCTTCGCAAGTCGTCGTGCTGTCCTCGGAATGGAAGCAGCGCGACCAGTTCGTCGCCGCCCTGCGCGCCGCGCTGGACCGCGCGCCCGCCCGTGCGCCGTACTACCCCGGCAGCGACAAGCGAGTGTGCGACGCCACCGCCACCTACCCGTCCGCCGAGCGCCTCGGCGAGCGCGGTGGCCGCGTACTCATCACCGACCTGAACCCCGGTGAATACGCACCGCTGCTGCAGACCGAGTATTTCGCACCGGTCATGGGCATCATCGAATTGCCCTACAGCGGAGCAGCATTCGCAGCCAAGGCGGTTCAGGCCGCGAACGAGGAATTCACCGGCACCCTCGGCATCAACATCATCGGCACCCCCGGCACCATCAAGGGACTCGGGGAGAAATTCGACACCATGCTCGCCGACCTGCGCTACGGCACCATCGCCGTCAACGCCTGGACGGCCATCGGATTCCTCACCGCAGCAGCCACCTGGGGCGCATTCCCCGGCCACACCGTCGACGACGTCCAGAGCGGAATCGGCATCGTGCACAACGCCTTACTGATCGACGGAGCCGAGCGAACAGTGGTGCGCGGGCCCTTCCGGCCGATGCCGCGCTCGCTGATCAACGGCGAACTCTCCATCTCCCCGAAGCCACCGTGGTTCGTCACCAACAAGACCGCAGCATCGACGGGCAAGCTGCTCACCGCATTCGCGGGAGCACCGTCCTGGTCCAAGCTGCCGGCAATCTTCGCCTCCGCCCTGCGCGGGTAGAACCCACCGTCGACGACCGAAGGAAAATCATGAGCTCTCAGCGCACGACGGCCGACTACATCGTGGTGGGCGCAGGTTCGGCAGGCGCGGTGGTGGCCAATCGCCTCAGCGCAGACCCACGCAACGAGGTGGTTCTCCTCGAGGCCGGCCCCGAGGACAAGAACAAGTTCGCCCACATTCCCGCTGCGTTCTCCAAACTCTTTCGCAGCGAGGTCGATTGGGACTACTTGACCGAACCGCAACCGGAACTGCGTGATCGCAGCATCTATTGGCCGCGCGGCAAGATGCTCGGCGGTTCGTCGTCGATGAACGCGATGATGTGGGTGCGCGGATTCGCCGCCGACTACGACGAGTGGGCAGCGGTGTCCGACGACTCGTGGTCTTTCCGAAACCTCGTCGGATACTTTCGCAGGATCGAGAACATCGAGGGCACAACGGCAGTCGACGCCGGCACCGACGGCCCCCTCATCGTCTCCCACCAGCGCAGCCCCCGCGATCTGACGTCGTCGTTCCTCGACGGCGTCGAAGAAGCAGGCTATCCGCTGGAAACCGCGAACCTGCCCGAGCCCAAGGGCTTCACCCGCACGATGGTCAACCAGAAGCGCGG
>NZ_LVCU01000163.1:0-28432 GCF_001647185.1 Rhodococcus sp. EPR-147 | reverse complement strand
TGCTCTTCGAGGGCAGCGCGGCGGTGGGAGTCGAATACGCCTCCGGCGGGCAGACACACACCGTGCGCGCACGCAAAGAGGTGATCCTCTCCGGCGGAGCCATCAACACCCCGCAACTACTGATGCTCTCGGGCATCGGAGACCAGGAACAGCTGAAGTCCCACGGCATCGCCGTCCAACACCACGCGCCCGGCGTCGGGCAGAACCTCCTAGACCACCTGGCCGCCCTCGTCGGCTGGAAAACCGAAAGAGACTCCCTCTTCCACGCCGAGAAGATCCCCGAGTTGGTCAACTACCTCGCGCGCCGACGCGGGATGCTCACCTCCAACGTCGCCGAGGCGTACGGCTTTATCAAGAGCCGCGAGGACCTGGCCCTGCCCGACCTCGAACTCATCTTCGGACCGGCACCGTTCTTCGACGAGGGACTCGTCGGCCAGGACTCGCACGCCGCCGTCATCGGCGCGGTACTCGTCAAACCCGAGAGCCGCGGCGAGATCACCCTCCGCTCGGCCGACCCGTCGGCCAAGCCCATCGTCGAACCCCGCTACCTCAGCGACCCCGGCGGACTGGACCGCAAAGCGATGATCGAAGGCCTGCGCGCCTGCGTCGCCATCTCCGAAACCCCGTCGTTGAAGGGGCTGCTCGGCGACGTCGTACGCCCCAGGGTGGCGTCGAACATCTCCCCGGCGGACCTGCTCACCGAGGCCCTCGAACAGAATGCGCACACGCTGTACCACCCCGTGGGCACTGCGCGTATGGGCAACGACCCCGCCAGTGTCGTCGATCCCGAGCTGCGAGTGCGGGGCGTCGATCGCCTTCGCGTCGCCGACGCGTCGATCATGCCCAGCATCATCCGCGGACACACTCACGCGCCGTCGGTGGTGATCGGCGAACGAGCTGCGGACCTGATCCTTCGTTGATCTCGAGTGGACCTTCGGAAAAATTCCGGTTTGGGAGTCCGGTTTGTCGGGTAACAGGTGGGCACGCTCCCTTCAAGGGATCGAGATGGAACCCATCCGCTCGGCAAGCAGCGCCGAATGACCCACAACGCTCGAGAGACGAGCACGGAAGGTTGACCGACATGTTCACTGTTCGTAAAGCTTTGGCCGCCACCGCAATCGGTGCACTCACCATCGTCCCGCTTGCCGCATGCTCCAGCGACGAGGCGTCCGACACCGTCGACAACGCCACCTCCTCGGCAGCGTCGGCCATGGAAACCCCCGCGAGCGAGCCCGAGCCCGCAGCCGAGGTCCCCGACCTCAGCAACGGTGTCGACACCGCAGTTGCACTCGATCCCGGCTTCACCGGTGCGCTGACCACCCTGGGCCTCACGCCCGGCGTCGTCGGAACCGCCACTCTCGCAGACGGATCCATCCGCTTCCCGATCACCGGCGGAGACGTCAAGTACTGGGAGCCCGGCACCGTCGACCCCTACGTCCAGGGCGAGATCATGCACGACGGCAGCGGCCTGTCGCTGACCGCCGGCGAGACCGTCGTCGAGCTCATCAACTTCGACATCGATCCCGGCACTTCGCTTCTCACCGGTGACGTCATGGTCAACGGCGAGGAAGCTGCCGCAGACGCAGTTCTGTTCGATCTCGACGGCCGCACCCTGCAGCCGCTCGCTACCGGACCGGACAACACCGCAATCCTGCAGGGCACCGAGGTGAAGATCTCGGAGACCGCTGCCGGACTGCTCAACAGCACCTTCAACACCGATGCTGTGACCCCGGGACTGCTCGTGGGCGTTGCGACCATCACGGTCAGCACTGCCTAATCATCTCCTGAACGCCCGTGCGCGAGTTGTCGCCGTGAAAACGGCGGCGCTCGCGCACGGGTGTTTGCATCGCACGGTCAGGAATCACGAATGAGAGCCTTCACGAAGATCTACGGTGGACACCCGCTGCACGCGGTCGGTCTGCTGCTCTCGTTCGCACTGGTCGGGTACGTCGTGATACTCATGGGGCCGCAGGCCCTGTGGAACAGCGACGTGTGGTGGAAATCCGTTCTCGTGTGGTTCTTCGGATCGGTACTACTGCACGACGCCGTACTGTTCCCGCTCTACTCACTGGCCGATCGGCTGCTCACCGCCATTCCGCGTCACCGCCTGGCCGTGTCGCCGGTGAACTTCGTTCGAGTTCCCGCGCTCGGAGCCGCCCTGACCTTCCTGATGTTCTTTCCCGGCATTCTCTCTCAGGGCGCGCAATCGTACCGAGCCGCAACCGGTTTGACCCAGGAACCCTTTCTCGGACGTTGGCTCGCACTGACCGCCGTGTTGTTCACCGTGAGCGCAGCCGCCTACTTCACCCGATGGACCCTCGTACGGAGCCGAGCATGAGCGTCACCGCCGATACACTCTTCAACCGCGCAGCAGCCGGACTACCCTGCTGGATAGGCGATTCCGACGGCAGCAGGCAGCAGCTTCCCACCGAGCGTTGGATGGGTGGCAGCGCCTCGTCGGCCGAGGATCGCCGCGCGGATCACGCCATGCTCAGCCGCTGTACCGGCCCCACGATCGATCTCGGCTGCGGTCCGGGTCGACTCACCGAAGCGCTTGCTCGACGCGGCGTTTCCGCACTCGGTGTCGACACCTCCCGAGCCGCGGTCGATCTGACCATCGGACGCGGCGGCAACGCCGTTCTCCGAGACCTCTTCGAGCCACTGCCCGACACCGGCAATTGGTCGTGTGTCCTCCTCGCGGACGGAAACATCGGCATCGGCGGAGACCCGGTGCGTCTGCTTCGCCGGGCCGCCGACCTGCTCGCCCCCCACGGAGCCGTCATCGCCGAAGTGGATGCGCCGAGCGACACGGGAATTCGCCACCGCACCGTTCGATGGGAAACCGACACCATGGTCGGCGACTGGTTCGCCTGGTCCAGTGTCAGCGCCGACGCCACCGCAGATCTCGCCGGTGCCGCAGGCCTGCGAGTGGTGGACGTGGCACCGATCCACGGGCGTTGGTTCGCTCAGATGACGCTGGCCCCGTTCACCAGTTCGTGAACAGTAGATGATTGATCGCCAACGCGCCGATCACCTGCAGCGCCAACCAGAAACGATGCGTGCGGATCGGCAACACAGCAGGCGCGATCAGCATCCACATCGCGAAAGGCAACCAGATCCTCTCGGTCTCGGCTTTGCTCAACTGGCTCAGATCCGCCATGACCACTGCCGCGATCGCCGAGATCACCAACAGGTTGATCGGCTCCAGCCGGGTGAGTATCCGCGGGAACGCCGCGGGCACAGCCACACCCAACGCACAGAACAGCGCCGCGAAGTTCGCCCAGCCCCAGTATTCGAACGGCCGGTCCGTGGCGATGCCCTGGTAGTAGCGCTCCTGCACCAGCAAGTAACCGTCGTACCACCAGAATCCGTACGCGGTGAAGATCCCGGCAACGATCAGCGCACCGATCAGAGCGCCGAGGAACGGCAGAATCCTTCGCCCGGCGATCAGCACCGCGATCGCAGGCAGGCCCATCAACACCAACCCGTAGTTGAGGTAGACGCCGAAACCGAGCAACACTCCCGCACCGATCGACGCGGGCCACAGGTAGCGCTTCGTCGAGATCGCCAGCAGCGCAATTCCCCACGCGGCGACACCGGCGTAGAACGCATCGGCGGAAACGGCGATCCAGATCGCGGCCGGGGCGATGGCCACGAACGGTGCTGCCCGCCGCGCGATGTTCTCGTCGCCGAGCACCCGGAGCGTGAGTACCAGCGCCACAGCGGCACTCGTGCCGACCAGCACACAGAGTGTCGCCGCCCAGGCTCCTCCGCCGAGGCCGAGACGATCGAGCCACACGAACGTGAGCAGTGCGCCGGGGGGATGACCCGACACATGCGTCGTCCACGAATCGGCCTGGTAGTCCAGAATGCGTTCGGAGAATCCGCGGAGCGTGGCGGGAATGTCGGTGATGCCGGGCACTTCGTGCAGGTACTCGTCCGTCGATGCCAGCCGGTTCACGAAGCCGCGCTTCCAACCGTCCACCATCGCCAGCGACATCGTCCAGGCCGCCGACGCGCCCCACACCACGAACAACAGTCGCGTCCACGACAGTCGGCGTGCGACCGTCGGCCCCCACAGCACAGTGGCGACGGCGATCAGAACGGCGACAGGAGTTCCCCATCCCACGTGAATCTCGCGGAAGCCGAACAGCGGTGCCGCATCGGCGAAGTCACGTACCTGCTGCGGAGTTCTGTTGATGATGGGGGTGACGAGTTCGTTTCCCAGGTACGGAACGACGAATGCGACCACGACGAGCACGACGGCCAACGTGCCTGCGACGGCTTCTCTCCAGTAACGGATAGTCTTTTCTCCCTGCGGACTTGAAGGCGAACACGACTTCGGACCAGCATATCGACCGACGGTGATGGAGGATGAGCAGATGGACAACGACGCGACGGGGCGGGCCGAGATAGCCGTCATCGGCGGCAGCGGCTTCTATTCGTTCTTCGGAGCCGACGCCCAGGAGGTAGTGCTCAACACCCCCTACGGCGCTCCGAGCGCCCCGATCACGTTGGGCGAGGTGGAAGGTCGGCGAGTGGCGTTTCTGCCCCGACACGGCCGCAATCACGAGTACTCACCGCACACGTTGCCGTACCGCGCCAACATGTGGGCGCTGCGGATGCTCGGGGTGAGCCGAGTGTTCGCCCCGTGCGCGGTCGGATCCCTGGTGTCCGAGTACGGCCCGGGCACCGTCGTGATTCCCGATCAACTGGTCGACCGAACGTCCGGGAGAGCACAGACCTACTTCGACGAGGGCGGGATTCACGTCGAATTCGCAGACCCGTACTGCCCGACGCTCCGGAAGTCCGCGGTCCAGGACTCGGCGATCGACGGCGGCGTCATGGTCGTCGTCGAAGGTCCTCGGTTCTCCACTCGTGCCGAGAGCCAGTGGTTCGCGCGCCAGGGTTGGACGCTGGTGAACATGACCGGCCACCCCGAGGCAGTTCTGGCTCGCGAACTCGAACTCTGCTACGCACCGATCGCATTGGTGACCGACCTCGACGCCGGCATCGAGTCCGGTCAGGGCGTCAAGGCGGTGGACGTGTTCGCCGAGTTCCAGAAGAACATCGAGCCACTCAAGGCACTGGTGCGCTCGGCCATCTCCGACGCTCCCACCGGCGACTGCCCGACCTGTCGGGTGCACACCGGCCTCACGCTGCCGATCGAGCTGCCATGACCCGGGTACTGCTCACCGGCGCAGCCGGATTCATCGGCGGTCACATTCGCGATGCGGCAGCCGCCTCCGGCCACGAGATCGTTGCCGTCGACGCCATGCTGGAATCGGCTCACGGCCCAGGAGCGCGCGCCGACGGAATCATCGATCTCGATGTGCGCGACAAGGACTCGCTCGTCGACGCATTGCGCGGGGTGGATGTCGTGTGTCACCAGGCCGCCGTCGTCGGAGCCGGCGTCGATGCCGCGGATGCCCCCGCCTACGCCAGCCACAACGACTACGGGACGGCAGTTCTGCTCGCCGCGATGTACGAGGCGGGCTGTTCGCGGCTGGTTCTCGCCTCGTCGATGGTCGTCTACGGCGAAGGGCGCTATCTCAATTCGTCGGGCGAGACCGTAGTTCCGCCGCCCCGCACCCGCGCCGATCTCGATGCCGGCTTGTTCGACAATCGCGATCCGAGGTCCGGTGAGCCCCTCGATTGGCTTCTGGTGGAGGAGGATTCGTTACTCGAACCGAGGAGCATCTACGCGGCGAGCAAACTGGCACAGGAGAACTACGCCTCCGCGTGGGCGGTATCGACGGGCGGCTCGGTGATCGCACTGCGTTACCACAACGTCTACGGACCGAACATGCCCCGCAACACCCCGTATTCCGGTGTGGCAGCGATGTTCCGCTCGTCGCTGGAACTCGGCCAGGCCCCGACCGTGTACGAGGACGGCAAGCAGGCCCGCGATTTCGTGCACGTTCACGACGTCGCAGCGGCCAACATCGCGTCGATCGACGCAGAGACCGAGGGCTTCACCGCCCTCAACGTCTGCTCGGGACAACCGATCACCATCGGTGAGGTCGCCACGATCCTCGCCGAAGCACGCGGCGGGCCTACACCCGAGATCACCGGACGCTACCGAGCCGGCGATGTACGGCACATCGTCGCCAGTTCCCGACTGGCCGAACAGACCCTGGGATTCCGCGCGAGGATCATGCCGAGGGACGGTCTCACCGCATTCGCCGACGCACCGTTGCGCGACGCCGAGGGCACGGGACCACCCCGTGTCTGAACAGAAATCGGTGACCGTCGTCATCCCCTGCATGAACGAGGCCGAATCGCTTCCGGCAGTACTCGATTCGGTACCGGCGGGCTACTCCACGATCGTGGTGGACAACAACTCCACCGACGCCACCGCCGCCGTCGCCGCAGCCCACGGAGCCACGGTGATCTCCGAAACCGTGCCCGGCTACGGCGCAGCAGTGCACGCAGGCGTCGTGGCAGCCGACACCGACATCGTCTGCGTCCTCGACGGAGACGGCTCCATGGATCCGCGTGACCTGCCGACCCTCGTGACGGCCCTCGACCATGCGGACCTCGCCGTCGGTCGCCGTCGACCGGCGAAGGGAAGCTCGCCCCTGCACGCCAGGATCGGCAATGCCGTTCTCTCACTTCGGCTTCGCACCAAGTACAAGCTGCCCGTGCACGACCTCGGAGCCATTCGCGCGGTACGCCGTCAGGCACTGCTCGACCTCGGCGTCACCGACCGCCGCTCGGGCTATCCACTGCAGCTGCTGGTACTGGCGGCCGAAGCCGGCTGGACCGTCGTCGAACACGACGTGGTCTACCGACCACGGACAGCCGGAACGTCGAAGGTCTCGGGATCGGTGAAGGGAACCATCGTCGCCGTGCGGGATTTCTGGAAGGTGCTCTCGTGACCGTCACCGCTCTCGTCGTCGCCAAAGCCCCCGTACCCGGGCTGGCCAAGACACGCCTCGCCGCCACGATCGGCGACGCCGCCGCAGCCGAACTGGCCGCGGCCTCGCTGCTCGACACCCTCGACGCCGTCTCGGCCGCCGACGTCGACCGCCGTGTCGTGGCCCTCACCGGCAATCTCGCCGACGCGGCCCGCGTCGACGAACTGACCCGCGCGCTGGCGTCGTTCACGGTCGTAGCGCAGCGCGGCGACGGGCTGGGCGAACGACTGGCCAATGCCCACGCCGACGCGGCCACCACCGGTTCCGTACTGCAGATCGGCATGGACACCCCTCAGGTCACGGCGCACTTGCTGTCCGACGCGGCCGCGCAACTCGGCAACAGTGACGTACTCGGATTCGCCGAGGACGGCGGCTGGTGGGCGCTCGGCCTTCGCAACCCCGAGCTCGCTCGGTTCTTGCTCGACGTGCCCATGTCCGCCCCGTCGACGGGCTCCGACACACTCGATGCCTTGACCGCGGCCGGGGCGTCGATCACGATGCTCCCGGAATTGCGCGATGTCGATTTCGAGTCCGATCTCGAAGCGGTGGCGCAATTGTGCGCACCGAACAGTCGGTTCCATATTGCCGTCGGAAAAGTCGGTAATTGAAGGGGGCCTCGGTCCGTTCCGTCAGGTCTGTTTCGACCGAAATGCCGCATCGAGGCCGCAATCTCCACATCCGTTGTGGAACAGCACCTTCGATCTGCCCGAATTGCCGGACCGCACGCGACCAATATCGAATCGCAACAAAGCCGAACCACCGTTTCACGGCTATTTCACAGACACAGGTGCTAGAAAGTGTGACATGACCGGGTTGTTGATAGGCGTAGCCGTCTGGATGGTGTTCGCGACAGTCGTCGCCACCGTCCTCGGCCGCGTCGCGCGCCGGGGTGACTCCGAGGAATTGGGGTCGACGATCGAGTGGGACGTCGAGGCTCTCGAGCACGAACTTCACCACGAGAACTGACTGCGCTCAGTCGACCCGCTCGACGACCTCGGTGAGAATACGAGCCGCTGCTGCCAGCGTCTGGCGCTGCTGCGGCGTCAATTCGTCCAATTGTTCCGCCAGCGCGATTTCCCGAGCTGCAACCTCCTGCCGTGCAGTCGCCGTGCCCGCATCGGTCAGCAGAAGAACCACCTGCCTGCCGTCCGTCGGATGCGGCTCCCGGTTCATCAAACCCAACTCGACCAAGGCGTGCGACGACCTGGACACCGACGGCGGCTTGATCCGCTCACGCGCCGCCAACTCCCCCGTCGTCATCGGACCCTCACGAAGCAACGTCGTCAGAATCGACAGCTGAGCGACGGGCAATCTGTCGCTGGAATGGCGCAGTCGGAGTCTCCGATTCAATCGCATTGCACTGACGGACAAATCCCTCGCCAGCCGGGAATCGGGCAGATCACTCACGCTGTCCAGATTACGACACCGAGGTGCATTCGCCCGATTCCCAGAAACAGCGGATCGCTCGGTTTATTCCGCCTCGAACAAACCGCTGATATGGTTCTCGTCGGTTGCCGGGGAGTGAGATCGAATTGGGGGAGATCGTCGTGCGTCGCGTGGGTTCCAGAGTCTTGACCGTTGCCACCATGGCCGTAGCCACGTCGCTGCTGGTCACCGGGCCCAACGCCCTCGCAAATCCCAATGCGGTCAATCCCATTGCCGGACTCAACGGCACGTTCGGGCTGCCGCAGCTTCAGGGTCGCGCACAAGCCGTCGCTCAGGTGACCGGTATCTCGAGTCCCAACAACACGCAGAACGTCAACATGATCGGCACCGATCTCGGCATCATGTGGGACAACGGCCGCGGCGAGGTGCTGACGGCATTCGGCGATACCGCCGGCCTCGGCATACCCAACCTGCTGCAGGGCAGCCTGTGGTCGTGGCGCAGCAACGCCATCGTACGGAGCAACGACCGCAACCTCGCCGACGGCATGAACTTCGACAGCGTCGTACTCGACCCGATCGGCCAGACCAAAGAGGTCGTCCCCAGCCCCAAGATCCCGTTCGTCGAGATCAGCCGAATCCCGACGGCAGGCGTGGCCGTCGGCGACAGTCAATACCTCAACCTGATGTCCGTGAAGAACTGGGGACCGCCGGGAACCTGGGAGACCAACTTCTCCGGCCTGGCCGTGTCGAACGACAACGGGGAGAACTGGGCAGCGCTACCGGACACCCAACGGCCCAGCGTCGGCGGCGACCGCAACTTCCAGCAGAGCGCCTACCTGAAGGACGGCGGCTACGTCTACCAGTACGGCACCCCGCCCGGCCGCTTCAACCTCGGCCACGTCGCTCGCGTCAAGGAACAGGACATCGCCCGGCTCGGCGAATACGAGTACTGGACCGGCCAGGACTGGAAGAAGGGCGACCCGGCCGCGGCCGCACCCATCGTCGGCGGCGTCGGTGAACTCTCCGTCGCGTACAACGCAGCCCTCGGTCAGTACCTGATGATGACGACCGACAACGCCAACTCGATCGTCCTGCGACGCTCGCCGTCACCCGTCGGGCCATGGAGCCCACCGGAAGTTCTGGTCGACACCCGCGAGGTCAGCTCCATCTACGCGCCGTACATCCATCCTTACTCGACCGGCCGCGACCTGTATTTCGTGGCGACGGTCTACCAGAACTACAACGTGCTGCTGCTGCGCGCGACGCTGTAGGAACCGCCACTAGGCTTCCGAAGGTGGACGCCGCAGACTGGGATCGCAAGTACGAAGGCCGAGAACTCGTCTACGGCGAGGCACCGAACGCGACGCTCGTCGAAGTCGCGACGACGCTCGAGCGAGGTCGCGCACTGGATCTCGCGTCCGGCCAGGGTCGCAACGCGATCTGGTTGGCAACCCGCGGCTGGACCGTCGACGCCGTCGATTTCTCCTCGGTGGCGCTGACGAGGGCGAACGACGTGGCGTCTTCGGCACCCAGGTCGGTCCGCGAGCGACTGACCTGGGTCCACGCCGATGTGACGCAGTTGTCAACAGAACCGAACTATGACCTGGTTCTCATGTTCTATCTCCACTTGCCCCCGAACGAACGGCAGAAGGCCGTCTCGGTCGCCGTTTCCGCGCTGAAACCTGATGGAATCCTCATGATTCTCGGACACCACTCCGCGAACATCGACTCCGGCGTCGGTGGTCCACAGGAAGCCGAGATCCTCTACACGCCAGAGGATTTGGCGTCGGACATCGGTACTGGACTGACCATCCTCACTGCCGAAAACCGCTATCGCGACGTGACCGGCGGCACAGCGATCGACGCATTGCTACTGGCGAGTAGGCCTCCCCTTGGCAGCGAACCGGATCGGGGGTAATATCCGTTAAGTTACCGACGAGTAGCTAACTTGGGCGGTACTCACGAGACCGCACCACCGACTGGAGAGCGAACGAGCAATGGGCCATTACAAGAGCAACCTCCGGGATCTCGAGTTCAACCTCTTCGAGCTTTTCGGACTCGACGAGACACTCGAAGGCGACAACTTCGGCGACATGGACGGTGAAGTAGCCCGCGACATGCTGCGCGAGGTCGTACGCCTCGCCGAGGGACCGCTGGCCGAGTCCTTCGCGGACGCCGACCGCAACCCGCCCGTCTTCGATCCCGAAACCCACAGCCTGAAGCTGCCCGACTCCTTCAAGAAGTCGTTCAAGGCGCTCTACGACGGTGAGTGGTGGCGCGTCGGCCTCGACGAAGAAGTCGGTGGCATGGCAGCACCCCGCAACCTGCTCTGGGGCATCAACGAGATGCTCCTCGGATCGCAGCCGGCCGCGTTCATGTACTCCGCAGGCCCCGGATTCGCAAACATCTTGTACCACAACGGAACCGACGAGCAGAAGGAATGGGCCAAGGTAGCCGTCGAGCGCGGCTGGGGTGCCACGATGGTCCTCACCGAGCCCGACGCCGGATCCGACGTCGGCGCAGGTCGCACCAAGGCGATCAAGCAGGACGACGGCTCGTGGCACATCGAAGGCGTCAAGCGATTCATCACCTCGGCTGTGTCCGACGACCTCTTCGAGAACATCTTCCACCTCGTTCTCGCCCGCCCCGAAGGTGCCGGACCCGGAACCAAGGGCCTGAGCCTGTTCTTCGTGCCGTCCATCCTCTTCGACTTCGAGAAGGGCGAACTGGGCGAGCGCAACGGCGCATTCGTCACCGGCGTCGAGCACAAGATGGGCCTCAAGGCCTCCGCCACCTGTGAACTCACCTTCGGTGGCAACGGCATTCCCGCCAAGGGCTGGCTCGTCGGCGAGGTCCACAAGGGCATCGCGCAGATGTTCGACGTCATCGAGCACGCTCGAATGATGGTCGGCACCAAGGCAATCGGTACCCTCTCCACCGGCTACCTCAACGCACTCGAGTACGCCAAGGAGCGCGTCCAGGGCGCAGACCTGACGCAGATGACCGACAAGACCGCTCCCCGCGTCACCATCACCCACCACCCCGACGTGCGTCGCAGCCTGATGATGCAGAAGGCGTACTCGGAAGGCCTGCGTGCGGTGTACCTCTACACCGCCGCACACCAGGATCCGGTCACCGCCAAGCAGGTCTCGGACGCAGACGCAGACATCGCGTACCGCGTCAACGACCTCCTGCTGCCCATCGTCAAGGGCGTCGGCTCCGAAATCGCCTACCAGGTACTCGCAGAATCCCTGCAGACCCTCGGCGGCTCCGGATTCCTGCAGGACTACCCCCTCGAGCAGTACATCCGCGACGCCAAGATCGACTCGCTGTACGAAGGAACCACCGCCATCCAGGCGCAGGACTTCTTCTTCCGCAAGATCGCCCGCGACCGCGGTGTGGCCCTGGCTCACGTTGCCGGACAGATCAAGTCGTTCATCGACAGCGAAGCAGGAAACGGTCGCCTCAAGGCCGAGCGCGCACTGCTCGCCACCGCACTCGAAGACGTTCAGGCCATCGTCACCTCGATGACCCAGCACCTCATGGGCGCACAGGACCAGCCCACCGAGCTGTACAAGGTCGGCCTGGCATCGGTGCGCTTCCTCATGGGCTTCGGAGACCTGCTCATCGGCTGGCTGCTGCTGCGTCAGTCCGAGATCGCCATCGCTGCACTCGACAACGGCGCAGAGGGCAAGGAGAAGGCGTTCTACGAGGGCAAGATCGCAGTGGCCTCGTTCTTCGCCAAGAACATCCTGCCGCAGCTCACGGCGACCCGCGCCATCCTCACCAACATCGACAACGACATCATGGAACTGGACGAAGCAGCATTCTGATTCCCTGAACTCTTCGGCGGCCGCACTCGTTCTCGAGTGCGGCCGTTGTCATATGTACGCCGGGGCGGTGGTGTCGCGGCGGGGCCCGGGTTTGCCGCAAAAGCGCGCGCATTTGATTGGGAGGCGGGGGTGCGAGCCCCAGCCGCCGCAAAAGCGCGCGCGTTTGTCAGATGAGCGGGGTTGCAAACCCCCAGCCGTTGCAAAAGCGCGCGCGTTTGTCAGATGCGCGCGAATTCTGCCGAATACTCAGGCAATTTCGAGTGAATTCGGCGAATGCGCGCGCATTTGCGGGCCGCACGAGGTACTCCGCACCGTCCCTCGTGGTGGAGGCAGGGCAGCAGCCCGCTCCACAGCTCGGGCCACGCGCGCCACCAGCTCCGCCGGATTCGCCAAATCTGCCCACGTCCAGCGCACCACGGGATAGCCGAGATCGCGCACCGCGTCCTCCCGCACCTTCTCCCTGAACACAACGTCGCCGGGGTGCTCATCCTGCCGTAGGTACTTGGTGTACTTGGCTTTACCATCGAACTCGCACACCACGACGCCATTGACCAGCCAATCGATCCGCGCCACCGTCCGCCCGTCCGGATCCAGGATCTCCACCTGCGATTCCACGTCGAATCCGCTCTCACGCAGAATGACTCGACTCTGAGACTCGCCGGGGTTTTCGCTCCGCCCGTCCATGAGGGAAACGGCTCGTCGCGCCTGCGCCACACCTTTCCATCCCCGAGCACGCTGCAACTCCGACTCAAGCTCCTTCGGATCGCAGCGCTTCAGAGCTGAGTCACCTGCGATCACCGCCGACAGAAGCGGCTCGGTACGGGCAAGGTCGACAACCGTCCGCGCCAATGAGGTCACGGGAATTCCGTCGACGGTGGTGCTGGGTACCCACGGCGCACAGTGCACGATCACCGCTGCATTCGCTCGACCTCCGCCGCGGCGGCGTCGGGTGACGTGAACTTTGTCGAATCCGCCCGTGGGCAAGGGTAATTCGTGCAGTAGCGCCGCCGAACGGTGACTCACCGTGCTGCCGTCCGCAATCATCGGAAATACGGCGTCGATCAACAACCGATGCCGCTCCTGCCCCGAAAGGCCGGCCAGCCTCGACGTCGGAACGTAGACGCCATTCACCAAACGCTCCCAGCCCCCGCGTTCGTACATTGCTCGCAGCTCGTGATCGGCATTGCCATCGGCAAGAGCCTCCGAGCGTCGCACCATTCGGTCATCCCTCATCCTTCGAGTCTCGACCATGCGCGCACCGATCCGAGGACGAAAGTACCTGCCTGTGTACAACTTCGGACCTGTGGATGAATACAGGTACGGGCGTACCAGTTCGCTGTGGCGCCGGAGCCGCCAACGCGCGCGCAGTCGTCAGGTGCGCGCAGAATTGCCCCCGATCAGGCCACCAATTCGCGCGCATTCAACAAACGCGCGCGCTTTTGCGAAGACTGGGGAACCGAAGCAGGCGAACGGGAACAGGGAACACAGGAACACGGGAAACAGGGAACAGGGAACAGGGAACAGGCCGACGGTGCATCGTCACGCGGGCCGACCCGACGAAGCGTCGAAGGGCGAAACCAACGCCGGACCCCGCAAATGCGCGCGCAGCCGTCAGGTGCGCGCAGAATTGCCCCCGATCAGGCCACCAATTCGCGCGCATTCAACAAACGCGCGCGCTTTTGCGAAGACTGGGGAGGCGGGGGACCTGGGGAGCCGAGAGGACCTGGGGAGGCGAAGACTGGGGAGGCGGGGGGACCTGGGGAGGCGAAGACTGGGGAGCCCGGGGGACCTGGGGAGGCGAAGACTGGGGAGCCCGGGGGACCTGGGGAGCCGAACAGGGAACAGCCGCTACTGCTGCAGTTTGCGGAATTTGCTGCCGTGGAACACGATTGGGTTCACTTCACTCTGGACGTCCAGGGAATGTATGCGCAGCAACACTATCGCGTGGTCGCCCGCGGGGATTTGCTGCTCGATGGTGGTGTCGAGCCATGCGGTGGCCCCCACGATGAAGGCTGCTCCCCCGTCGGTGACGGTGAGGTCGAGGCCGGCGAATCGGTCACCGGTTTTGGCTGCCAGGGTACGGACGGCGTCGTTGTGTGCCTCGCCGAGAACGCTGACGCCGATGTTGGGTGCCAACTCGAGTTTCGGCCATGTCGTCGACGTGTTCTGGATGCACACCGCGACGAGGGGCGGGTCGATGGACACCGATACGAAGCTGCTGGCCGCCAAGCCCACCAGGACGCCGTCTATCTTCGCGGCGATCGCGACCACTCCGCTCGGGAACTGCGCGTACGCCTCACGAAGCGTCTGCTGATCGAGGACGGTACGTGTGAGCGTCATGGACGAAGCTCCCTTTCGATCTTGTGATGCAACCCCGCGTGGGCACAGTTCCGACGAGCGAACACCCACTGCAAGCAAACACCCGATCGGGCGGCAACGCTACAGTCCGAATCGACGTGATTCGAATGACCCTCTCGCGGTTGCAGCATCACTCGTCTTCTTCCGGTTCCGGAGCCGGGTCCGCCGCGGGTGCCGGGCGATCGGGCTGAACGCATCGAACGATGGGGATCGGGTCGTATTTCACCGTTCGGGTGTTCCGCGAAATTTCCCTGCCCGACGCGGCATCGCTGATCACCCTGGTGTCACTGGCGGTGAATCCTTGACCTCCACCGGACGCGACGCAGCCTGCGCCTGCGGGCAGTGTCACCGTGTCGGGTGAGGTGAAGTTGGTTCGCGAACCGGTGATCGATTCGACGTCGACCGTCTTGGTTCCCCACAGTCGGACGGTGACGCTGGACGAATCGGCGAACGATTGGATGACCACACCGGTGTCGTTCGGGTTGGTGAACTTCAGGTCGATGGCACCTTCGAAGACCGTCGCTTCGCGCGCCTCGGGGTATCGGCTGATGTAGTAGCTGTGCTCGGTGTGGTCGGTGTCTTCCATACCGGCGAAGTAGGACGCGTTGTAGCGCGTCGTCGCGAACTGGCTGATGCCGCCGCCGACGGCGCGATCGGGTCGACCGTTGTCGATGATCCCCGACTCGACGAAGCCCTGCGCGGTACCTCGCGGACCGGTGTACTCGTTGAGAGAGAACGTTTCTTTCGGCTTCACGAGCGCACCGTTCACGATCTGCGCCGTCAGCCTGATATTGACGCCCGACGCGTACTCGAATCCGCCGGTGGTGTACTCGGCAATCACTTCTCGCACACCGAGATTCTGCGCGGCTTCGGTGGTGAGAGCGGGCGGGGCCGGCTCGTAGATCGCCTCGGTGGTGCGGGGTCCGTCAGCGGACAGCAGGGCAGGCAACTGCTCGAGGGTCTTGCGCCACTCGACCAGCTCGCCCATCTCTCCGGGGACGACGGTCGGTGCACCGCCGGAGAAGGTGAACGACGCGTCCCTCGGCGGTACCTCGGTGCGCACGAGTTGCGGCGCGAGAATGCCTGTGGCGACGTCGGTGTCGTAGATCGGGGTCAGTCCGCCCTGGCCGTCGGGGTCGAAGCGGAGAACCTCGCCCACCCGATCCGTCGGCAGCGTCGCGTCGACGTTCTCGCGACCGGCGACAATCACCGGTGCCTCCACCGCAGGTGCGGCGATGTTCTCCAGCGCCTGGTCGACGGCTTCCTGGGTCACCGTAACGGGAGTGGACTCGTACACCGCTTCCGTTGCGCCCGAGGCCCATTCGGTCTGCAGGTTGCGACGCGTCCCGTCGGCGTCGAGTATCCGACCGGCCAACGGCGCGACGGCAATCGGTGTGCTGCCGTCGAACACGACGTCGCCTTCGACGGGGTCGCGGTCGGTTTCGACCCGCAGGCCATCGACGGCAGCGGTGAGCGCTTGCTCGTCCGTGGTCGACACGACGCCGATCTCGCGGCTGCCGAAGAACGATGTCAGTCGAGTGATCGGGTTGATCGGTTGCGATCCGGCGCGGTCGAGCGTGGCGTTCCAGTCCACACCGAGACCGGCAGCGGCAGGCAGTACCTCGACCTGCCGGTCGCCGACGTCGACCGATACGGGCTGCTCGGCGCGCGCACCGAGCTCCGAGCGCAGGAGTTCTTCGGCGTCGGAGTGGCTCTTGCCGCCGACCTCGATCCCGGCGACGGTCACACCACGGGGTACTCGGTCGCTGGAGGTGATCCAATCCGCCGCATACAGCAGCGTGAGAACCGCAACCACCGCGCCGGTCCCGATCGCGATCTTCCGCCACGGCGGCACGAACCCGGACCCGTCGGCGGCCTGCGGCGCTCCGTCCTCCGGCGGAATCACCGGTGGCTGGACCGGCGACTCGGCCTGGGGAGAAACAACGGTCTGCGCAGGAGCAACGGTCTCAGCAGGAACATCGGCTTCTGCGGGAACAACGGGTTGCGCGATCGTCGGCGATTCGTCGGCTGCGGGCGGCTGTGCAGGGGCCGGGACCGCATCGGGCTTCGCGTCCCCAGCCTCAGCGGCGGCGGTTTCGGTGGTCTCGACATCGTCGACGGCCGGGTCTGCGACAGCGGATTCCGTGTCGTCGGACTCGGGCTCAGCGGTGTCGGCTTCCACCTCGGATGCATGCTCGGGCTCCGTTTCCGGGATCTGCTCGGCGGCGGATGCATGTTCGGGACCGGCCGCCTCGTCGCCGATCGCGCCGAAGACCTCGGTGGGAGCGTCGTACGGCGGTACGTCGGGTTTCGGTTCGGCACCGTTGGGTGCGTCACCCGACCTCCTGTTGCCCTCGCTCACGTTCGACCCTTCCAGGACCACCGTTGGTTGTTCGTTCCGCCCTTCTGCACGGCGTACCCCCGGCACGAGCTTACGCAAACCGAACGGTGACGCTCACTCGGAGACCATCGGCGCAGGAACGACAAAGGCTCCGCGCTGCTGCCGGGTCGGGGGTCAGGCAGCAGCACGGAGCCAACTGGAATATATGCAGGCTGTGCCACCTCGTTACAACGACTGCGAAATTGTCTCGTCAATTCATTCGGTTGAATGATCCACGGGTCGTCGAACTGTCCCCTTGCCCGACGGCTCGGGCCCAATGTCCCGTCCTGACCAGCGCGAGGGTGAGCAAGAGCCGATCTCGCGGATCGGTCAGATCGTGCCCGGTCAATTCCTCGATCCGGTGAACCCGGTAGATCACGGTGTTTCGGTGGCAGTAGAGCGCCTTGGCGGCGTTGGTGGGCGATCCGTCCGACGCGAGCATGTGCGCGAGGGTGTCGAGCAGCGTTCCTCGATGCGGCTCCGGGTGCGTCCACAACTTTCCGAGAGCGTGGCGAACCAGCAACTCCGACGACTGGTCGTCGGCCGCCATGATCACGCGGGGCAGTCGGTCCGTCGCCAAGGCAACGCCGCTGTCCTCGGTGATGGTCTCGGCTGTCAATGCCGCAAGGCGGTACGCCGCCGCGAACGACGACAGACCCTCCGGAGAATGCGCGACCCCCACCGGCCCGACGGCCCGAGCAGCGAGCGCGTCGACGACGGAGTTCCACGATCCGGTTCCGAGTGCGACGAGCGCGAACTGGTGGCCGTCCCTGGTGTTCCAATGCGAGACCGCACCGATCTGATCCAACGCGTCCTCGGGTGCCGGGAGCGGCGGCGACCCTTGATCGTCCAGCGGTCCGACCACACACGCAATTTGTTGCGATGCCGAAAGGCCAAGAGTGGCACGAGCTTCCATGACGAATGCCGGATCACCACCTCGCCCCGATCGGAGGCCGTCGAGTATCACCAGAACGTTGGCGATATCCCGCTGCTGCATCCGGGCGCTTTCCTGACGGTATGCCTCGACGAGAGTCTCGTACTGACTGTCGAGCGCACGCCACAACTGTTGCCCGGCCACCAGAAGCAGATGCTCGTCGATCCTGGTTCGACGCTGCTCGCGCTCGAGCATCAACTCCTCCCACAGCGTCCGACTCCCGAGCGTGTACGCCTTGAGCACCAACTCCATCGGAATGCCCTGGCGTGCACGCTCCCTGCCGGTACGACGCCACACCTCACGGGTGTTGTCGTTCGCGGTACGTAGCCCCGACAACGTGCGAAGGCCCTGATTGATGTGCTCACGGGTACTGCGCCTGATCTCGCCGGCGATGTCCGGAGTGGAACTGGCCAGGTAGGCGGGTTCCTGCTCGATCAGCGCCAGCGTGATGGAGTCGGCGATCGCGTCGGCCCGTGGCGTCAACGCGGCCCACGCACTCCGAATTTTCTCCTGGTCGGAGTCCGTCACCGCTCCGCGGGCAGCCGAACGCGCCGATGCGCGTCGACCATCGGGAGCACCCACCTGGACAGTTTTGCGCACTGAGCCCACATGACAGGCCGATTTGACCGTTACTGGTGCCCAGGGACCCAAACATTCTGTGCGCAGCGCCCATATCGCCCGTTGTGCGAAACGCACCATAGTGAACGCAACAGATTGTGAGGTGGATCACTTGAACTCTCTTCGAACGAAGGACCCGGTCCTCACCATGGCGGACATCGAGGTGTCCTTCGGCGGCATCGTCGCGCTGTCCGGAGTCAGTCTCGAGGTGCGACCCGGCGAAGTTCTGGGCGTCATCGGGCCCAACGGTGCGGGCAAGACGACTCTGTTCAACGTCGCGTGCGGACTCGTTCGTCCCCGATCGGGAACACTCGGACGACTCGGCGAACCGTTGACCCGGCTACGACCGCACGACCTTCCCCGGCTCGGCATGAGCCGAACTCTCCAGGGACTCGGACTGTTCGATCGGATGACCGTGCTGGACAACGTCATGGTCGGTGCCGACCGGACAGCGCACACCGGGATCGTCGCCGGCCTCCTCGGCCTACCGTCGAGCGCCTCCGACGATGCCGCCGTCCGTTCCACCGCGATGGCCACTCTCGAACGCCTGCGCATCGACGGCTATGCGCACCGATTGCCACCGAGCCTGCCGTACGCGGTGCGCAAACGCGTTGCGCTCGCACGCGCCCTGGTGAGCGCACCGACATTGCTCCTGCTGGATGAACCCGCCTCGGGTCTGTCCAGTGACGAAATGAGCGAGCTCGGCGACGAGATCCGATCGCTCGCAACGGCACCCACCGATTCCGAACCGGAAAGACCCGCAACATCGGTGATGCTCGTCGAACACCACATGGATCTCGTGATGAGTGTGTGCGACCGAATCTACGTGCTGGATTTCGGCAAGGTCATCGCACAGGGAACGCCCGATCAGATCCGCGAGGACCCTGCCGTACTGGCGGCATATCTCGGAAACGAAGTGGCACATGAAGACTGACGCGGCACACCTGAAAATCACCGATCTGACCGTTCGCTACGGCCCGGTCACCGCCCTCGACTCGGTGTCGATGACCGTCGCGGCCGGAGCTGTCACCGCCGTACTCGGCGCGAACGGAGCAGGAAAGACCACTCTGCTGCGGACCATCTCGGGATTGCTCAAACCGGTATCGGGGAGGATCGAACTCGCCGGGGCCGACATAGTCGGCGTGGCACCGGATCGCATGTCCCGCAAAGGTCTTGCGCACGTTCCCGAGGGACGTGGCGTCATAGCCGAGTTGACCGTCGACGAGAATCTTCGACTCGGTGCGATGGGACGCAACCGAAGTCACGACGCCGTCACCCTCGACCGCATCTACGACATGTTTCCGCCCCTGACCGGCCGTCGAACGTCCTCCGCACACACCCTGTCCGGCGGAGAGCGGCAGATGCTCGTGATCGGCCGAGCACTGATGGCGACACCGTCGGTGCTTCTGCTCGACGAGCCCTCTCTCGGACTCGCACCCAAAGTCGCCGCACAGATATTCGAGACGTTGCGCGGGCTCGTCGACTCCGAGTCGATGACCGTCGTTCTCGTCGAACAGAACGCTCGCAGCGCGCTGTCGATCGCCGAACACGCCGTCGTCCTGGATCTGGGCAAGGTCGCGGTGGAAGGTCCCGCCGACACCTTGGCCGGGGACGACGCCCTCCGACACGCCTACCTCGGGTTCTAGAGCCGAAAGGACGCCTGCCACAGTGCAACAACTGCTCACCATCCTCATCAACGGCGTGACGACAGGCATGATCTACGCCGCGTTCGCGCTCGCCCTCGTCCTCATCTGGCGATCGACCCGAATCGTCAACTTCGCCCAGGCCCCGATGGCCATGATCACCACCTACGTCGCACTGGTCGTCATCGACGCCGGCTACTCCTACTGGATCGGATTCGCAGTCGCGCTGCTGTGCGGCCTGCTCCTGGGAGCCTTGACGGAGCGACTCGTCATCCGGTTCGTCGACAGCTCGTCGCACATCAACCCGGTCATTCTCACGCTCGGGTTGTTCATCATCATCCACGCGGTGGCCGCCATCATCTTCGGCAACCAATTCCGTTCCTTCCCCGCACCGTTCGGCCTCACCGGGCAGCGGATCGGCGACATGAACGTAGCGCTGACCGGCTACGACATCTTCAAGATCATCGCCGTCCTCGTGGTCCTGGGACTGCTGATCCTGCTCTACCGGTTCACCGATCTGGGACTGAAGATGCGCGCGAGCGCCTTCGAGCAGGAGGTCGCGAAACTCCTCGGAGTCCGCGTGAGCCGAATGCTCACTCTCGGTTGGGCCCTGGCCGCAGTGGTCGGTTCGCTGGCGGGGCTGCTCATCGCAGGTGGCTCGCTGGTACATCCGGGCTACATGGACTCGATCGTCGTATTCGGCTTCGTCGCAGCAGTTCTCGGCGGACTGGACAGCCCGGCGGGCGCAGTGGTCGGCGGACTGTTGATGGGCATCGGTCTCAGTTTCGTCAGCGGCTATCTCGGTCAGGATCTGGTCTCCAGCGCGGCATTGGTGATCCTGATCGTCGTGCTTCTGCTGCGACCGAGCGGGCTCTTCGCCGGCTCCGCGGCCAGGAGGGTATGACATGAACGCGACTCTCACTCGCCTCACCGCAACACCGGTTCGACGCCACTTCCTGGGCGCTGTCATCGGACTCGTCGTCATCGTGCTCGCCCTCGAATCTCTGAGCACCTTCCGTCAGAGCCAACTCACGTCCGTCGCCTACCTGGCGATCGCTGCCGGCGGACTGACGGTGCTGACCGGGTTGAGCGGCCAGCTGTCCCTGGGGCACGGCGCGTTCATGGCGGTCGGTGCGTACACCGCAGCATTGATGCTGCGCGCCAACGATTCGGGATGGTCGGTACCCCTCGTCCTGCTTGCCGCCACCGTGATCTCGGCAGTGGTGGGCATCGTGGTCGGAGTGGCCGCCGCCCGACTGCACGGGCCGTACCTGGCCGGTGCGACGCTGGCGCTCGCCGTCGCCGTACCGGGCCTGGCCCTGTACTTCTCGGACTACCTCGGCGGCGAACAAGGCCTCGTCGTCCCGGCACCGAAAGTGCCGGAGCTGATCGACGACATGATGTTCTTCGTCACCGGAAACGAGCTCAGCGGAACGAAATTCGTCGCGTACGTCAGCTGGATACTGCTCGTGCTGGTGTTCTTCCTGTTGGCCAACATCTCGTCGAGCCGCATCGGACGTCGCTGGCGGGCCGTCCGAGACGACGAGGTCGCCGCCGAGTTGTCCGGTATCGACCTGGGCCGCGCACGCATCCTCGCGTTCGTGGTCAGTGCGGCCTGTGCCGGCGCGGGCGGTGCAGTGCTGGCGATGTCGGCCCGAATCGCGGCACCGAGCGGCTTCACCCTCACCCTCTCGCTGACCCTGCTCTCCGCCGTCGTCATCGGTGGACTGGGAACCCTGTCCGGCGCATTGATCGGGGCCGTTCTGCTGACCTACATCCCGCCGGTGGTGACCAACCTCGGACTCGATCTGGGGCTGAGCAGTCTGCAATCGGCCGAACTCGCACCACTGGTGACCGGAATCTTCACCGTCCTCGTCATCCTGTTCGCCCCACTGGGTTTGGTGGGCACGTATCGCAAGTTACGTACAACCAGAAAAGGAATGAAATGAAAAAGTTCGGATCGGTGGCGTTCAGAACGACCGCGCTCGTCGCCGTCGTCTCGTTGGCCGCGGCGTGCGGTGCAGGTGGCCGAGACGAGGCGACGGAGTCCTCGGAAGGATCGACGGTCGGCATCACCGACACGTCGGTCAAGATCGGTGCCCACTTCCCGTTGACCGGGGTCGCGGCTCCCGGCTACAGCGAAATCCCCACGGGCGCACAGGCTTACTTCGATTACGTCAATGCCGCGGGCGGCATCAACGGCAGGCAGATCGAGTACGTGGTTCGAGACGATTCGTACGATCCGACCACCACCACCCAGGTCGTCAACGAACTCGTCCTGCAGGACGAGGTGTTCGCCGTCGTCGGCGGACTCGGCACCGCGACCCACAGCGCTGTCATCGACTTCCTCAACGAGGAGGGTGTGCCGGACCTGTTCGTCTCCTCCGGCGCGATCATGTGGGGCAACGATCCAGAGAAGTACCCCAACACCTTCGGCTGGCAGCCCGACTACCAGGTCGAGGGCAAGATCATCGGCGACTGGGTGACCAAGAACCGGCCCGACGCCAAGGTCGGACTGTTCCTCCAGGACGACGACCTCGGCCGAGACAGTGAGGAAGCGGTTCGCCAGTATCTCGACGACCAGATCGTCGAGGTCGTGCGCTACACCTCGGGCAACACCGATGTCGCACCTCAGATCGCGGCCCTGCAAGGTGCCGGAGCCGATCTGGTCCTCGGCTTCAACGTGCCCTCGTACACCGCGCTGAGCCAGCTGACCGCCATGCGGCTCAACTACGACCCCGAGTGGTTCTACAGCTCGATCGGTTCCGACGTCGACCTCGTCGGCTCACTGCTGGGCCGCTTCTCGCAGGGTGCGGTCACCGACGGCGCACAGTCGCTCGAAGGAATGATCTCGCTGGAGTACATCCCGGGCGTCGACTCTCCGGAGAACCCGTGGACCCAACTGTGGCAGAAGGTGTGGGCGGAGAACGGAACCGGTGATCCACTGACGAACTACCGGATCTACGGTCTGAGCCAGGCCTACGCCTTCGTGCAGGCACTCGAGGCGGCAGGCGAGAATCCCACCCGTGAGGGCATCGTCGCAGCCATCCAGGACGGCGGAATGGACTTCGAGGGACCGCAGCTGGCTCCGTTCCGGTACTCGGAAGACAGTCACCTCGGTATCTCCGGTGCCAGTGTCTTCCAGATCCGCGGCGGAGTGCCCGAGTACCTGACTCCGGTACTGCAGACGGACATCGGCGATTCGGCTGTGGAGGAATACACCGGCGAAGAATCGACCCCGCCGGAAAGCGGCATACCCGGCTGATCACACGAGAAAGGGGCACGCGGATGCGTGCCCCTTTTTCATGTCGTGGTCGGCAGATCCGAAAACCCCTCGATTACCGGATCCGCCGACCCTGTGTCCCCCGATTCGTGAGCAGCCGAAGCTGCAGTGATCAGCGCTCGATGATCGCGGTGACGCCCTGGCCACCGGCCGCGCAGATCGAGATCAGGCCACGGCCCGAGCCCTTCTCGGCCAACATCTTCGCCAGCGAGGCCACGATGCGTCCGCCGGTCGCGGCGAACGGGTGACCCGCTGCGAGCGAGGAGCCGTTGACGTTGAGCTTGCTGCGATCGATGGAACCGAGCGCGCTGTCGAGGCCGAGCCGCTCCTTGCAGTACTCGTCGCTCTCGAAAGCCTGCAGAGTTGCGAGCACCACCGAAGCGAACGCCTCGTGGATCTCGTAGTAGTCGAAATCCTGCAGCGTCAGGCCGTTGCGCGCGAGCAGACGCGGAATCGCGTAGGTCGGAGCCATCAGCAGGCCGTCCTTGAACGATCCGTTGCCGTGGACGTAATCGACTGCGGCGGTTTCGGAATCGACCAGATGCGCGAGCACCGGCAGGTTGCGCTCGGCGGCCCATTCGTCACTCGACAGCAGGGCAGCCGACGCACCGTCGGTCAGCGGCGTCGAGTTACCGGCCGTCATGGTGGCGTCGCCCAGCTTGGTTCCGAAGACCGGCTTGAGCGTCGCGAGCTTCTCCACGGTCGATCCCGGACGCAGGTTGTCGTCTCGGGTCAGGCCGAGGAAAGGCGTCACCAGATCGTCGAAGAAGCCGCCGTCGTAGGCGGCAGCCATGTTCTTGTGGCTCGCTGCGGCCAGTTCGTCCTGGTCCTCGCGGCGGACGCCGAATTCCTTGGCGGTGATGGCGGCGTGGTCACCCATCGACAGGCCGGTACGTGGCTCACCGTTGCGCGGGATCTCGATGCCGAGCATGCCGGGACGGACGTTGCCGAGAAGCTTGATGCGGTCGGTGGTGCTCTTGGCCCGGTTCAGGGAGAGCAGGAACTCGCGCAGTTCGTCGTTGACGCCGATCGGAGCGTCGGAGGTGGTGTCGACACCGCCGCCGATACCGGCATCGATGCGACCCGACGCGATGGCGTCGCCGACGGCGATGATCGACTGAAGGCCGGTGCCGCAGGCCTGCTGGATGTCGAAGGCCGGGGTGTACGGGCTCAGCGCGCTACCGAGGACGACCTCGCGAGTGAGGTTGAAATCGCGTGAATGCTTGAGCACGGCACCGGCGGCGACGAGACCGAGGCGCTCGCCCTGCAGACCGAATCGCGAGACCAGCCCGTCGATGGTCGCGGTGAGCATGTCCTGGTTGGACGCCAGCGCGTACTTCTTGTCCGAGCGCGCGAAAGGAATGCGGTTGCCACCGACGATTGCGACCGGTCGTAGCTGCTTGCTTGTCACTGACGTCTCCAAACATCGTCGAAAAAGGCCCTGGTGGAGTTTCATCTTACTGGCGAGTAAGTTGGTTGTCGACACCCGGTCGTGCGCCTCGCTCCTCGAGCGAGCAGCGCTGAATGAAAGGTACGACAGTGGCAGCCTCCAAGGGAGCCCCAGATCTCTACTCAACGTTCCTCGCGTCCGCGCCGGGAGCCTTCATCGCCAAGCAGGCAGGCCTGCCGCAGCCCGAGAAGCTGCGCCGCTACAAGGCAGGCGAGCCGCCGCTGGCCGGACCGGTCCTGATCGGTGGCAGTGGCCGCCTCGTCGAGCCGCTGCGTGAGCTGCTGTCGGACTACCCGCAGTCGCAGCCGCACGACGACAAGCACGGTGGACTGGTGTTCGACGCCACCGGAATCGGCAATGTCGCCGAGCTCGAGCAGCTCTTCAAGTTCTTCCAGCCGGTCATCCGCAACCTGGCACCGTCCGCTCGCGTCGTCGTCATCGGCACGACGCCGGAGGAGACCTCGAGCGTCGACGAGCACATCGCTCAGCGCGCCCTCGAAGGCTTCACCCGCAGCGTCGGCAAAGAGGTCAAGCGCGGTGCCACGGCGCAGCTCGTCTACATCTCCCCCAAGGCGTCGACCGGCCTGTCCGGCCTCGAATCCACCCTCCGCTTCCTGCTCTCGGCCAAGTCCGCTTTCGTCGACGGCCAGGTCATCACCGTCGGAGACGCCGACTCGCAGGCACCGGCTTCGTGGGACAAGCCGCTCGCAGGCAAGGTAGCCGTCGTCACCGGAGCGGCCCGCGGCATCGGTGCCACCATCGCCGAGGTCCTCGCCCGCGACGGAGCGACCGTCATCGCAGCCGACATTCCCGCTGCCGGAGAAGCACTGTCGCAGACGGCCAACAAGGTCGGCGGCACTTCGCTCGCACTCGACGTCACCTCCCCCGACGCCGGAGAGGTCCTCTCGAAGCACCTGCTCGAGCGCCACGGCGGAGCCGACATCATCGTGCACAACGCAGGCATCACTCGCGACAAGACCCTCGCCAACATGGACGACGCCCGCTGGAACTCGGTCATCGGCGTCAATCTTGCTGCCCCGCAGCGCATCACCGACGAGCTGGTCGCATCCGGCGCACTCAAGGAGGGCGGCCGCGTCGTCGACGTCTCCTCCATCGCAGGCATCGCAGGCAACCGCGGCCAGACCAACTACGGCACCTCCAAGGCCGGAGTCATCGGCCTGGTGCACGCGTCCGCGCCGGTGCTGGCGAAGAAGAACATCACCATCAACGCTGTCGCCCCCGGCTTCATCGAGACCGCGATGACCGCTGCGATCCCGTTCGCCACCCGTGAGGCCGGACGCCGCATGAGCTCGCTGCTGCAGGGCGGCGAGACCGTGGACGTCGCAGAATTGGTCTCGTACTTCGCTTCTCCCGCATCGAACGCCGTCACCGGCCAGGTCGTGCGCGTGTGCGGCCAGAGCCTGCTCGGCGCATGAGCACCGTCACGCTCACCGCGCAGCCGAAGACCTCCGACATCTACACCTCGGCTGCGCTCGGCGCGCTGCCGTTCCTCGGATCCCGGTCGTCGTCGGTGCCGAACACGGTGTACGAACTCAAGGGCCTGCGGGTGGACCCCGACAACCTCGCCGGGTACTGCCGGGCGACGGGGCTGCGATTCGGCGATCAGCTCCCGGTGACCTACCCCTTCACCCTCGTCTTCCCGACGGTGATGAAACTGATGGTGTCCAAGGGCTTTCCGTTCGCGGCCATCGGTTCGGTACACGCCGAGAACGTCATCGAGCAGTTCCGTGGCATCTCCGCGTCCGAACCGCTGGACATCCGAGTGCACGCGGAGAATCTGCGCGAGCATCGCAAGGGTTTGTTGGTGGACCTGATCAGCGAGGTCAAAGTGGGACGGGAACTGGTCTGGAAGCAGACCTCGAGCTTCCTGAGCCTGCAGAAGACTTCGCTGTCCGGTGGACCCCGTGAGGCACCGCCCGCCGACGAGGTCCCGCCGCCCCCGACCCGCACCCTGCGCGTCGATCAGCGGATCATCAGCCGGTACGCGGCCATCTCCGGAGACCGCAACCCGATTCACGTATCCTCGCTCGGCGCAAAGGCATTCGGGTTCCCGAAGACCATCGCGCACGGAATGTGGAGCGCGGCAGCCGTCCTGCAGACCGTCGAGGGTCGAATTCCGGAGGCCGTGAACTACAGCATCCGCTTCGGCAAGCCGATCGTCCTGCCCGCGACGGTCAACGCCTACGCCGATGCCGTCGGCACCGGCTGGGACCTGTCGCTGAAGAACCCGAAGAAGGGCTACCCGCATCTGACGGGCACCCTGAGGTAACCGGCTCACCCTCGAACTCGAAGTTGTGGACCGATTTCCTCGGATTTCGGTCCATGACTTCGAGTTCGGCAGCAGGAGTGGAGCCTGCGGAACGACCCGGGCGGCCAGTACTAGGTTGCGGCTGTTTTCTTGCCCGCCAGGCCGCGCCAGGCCAGGTTCTCCAACAGGTCCGCTGCGGCGTCGACCTCGATTTCGCCGCCCGCCACGCGGTCGGCCACGGCCTCGCCTGCCCCGACCAACGCGACGGCCATCAGCCCGAAATTCTGCGACTGCTCCGGATCCCTCGTGCTCATGGCGAGCAAACCGGCCGTCAGCTCGATCAGCCGATCCCGGCTGCTCTGCACCTGCGAGGCGAACGCCTGCTGGCCGATCGCCTGACGGTAGAGCACCATCCACGATTTCCGGTTCTCGCCGACGAATCCCAGGAAGCCGATCAGCGCTTTGCGCAGCTGCTCGCGCGGCGTCAGCGTCGGGTCTGCAGCAGGAGTCAGGGCCTCGACGAATTTGACGCCCTCGCGATGAATACACGCCGCGAACAACTCGTCCTTCGACCCGTAGTACAGATAGAGCATCGGCTTGGAGATGGCCGCCTTCTTGGCGATCGAATCCATCGACGTCTCGTGAAAACCGTTGTCGGAGAACACATCCACCGCCGCGTCGAGCATCTGCTGCTCGCGGACGGCGCGGGGCAATCTCTTGGTGCCGCCAGCCATGGACCCTCCAATACGTACGAAGTACTAGACGTTACTCCACAGTAAGGTCCAGTACCGCACAATCAGGCCCCGCACGCCCCCTTGAACCGGGCAACCGTCGCCGCAGCCTCGTCCACCTGCGCCGCGTCGAGGCGTCCCGTCGCCACCGCGTCTTCGAGATTGTCCAACACCGCGGGCACCTGATCGGTGGTGAGCCAGAGCGCCACATCTGCTCCCGCAACCAACGCCGCCTCGACCGCGTCGACGATCCCGAGCCTCGCCGTGATCGCCGCCATGCCGCTGAGGTCGTCGGTGAAGATCGGGCCGTCGAACGGTGCGGCACCGTATCCGACGCCATCGCGCAACAACGCCATCGCGGCCGGGCTGATACTCGCCGGCACACCCGGCTCGGTCAGTCCCGGCACATCGAGGTGCCCAACCATGACGCCGACGCCGGTGTTGTTCAATGCCGCGAACGGCAGGAGATCCTTGGCCTTCAACTCGTCGAGCGACGGCGTCGTCACCGCGCCGGTGTGCGAGTCGCCCGATCCCGAACCGTGCCCGGGGAAATGCTTGATGACCGGCTTGACGCCCGAGTCTTCCAGACCTCGCGCGTACGCACCCGCGTACTCGATGACGACCTGC
>NZ_LVCU01000162.1:0-19746 GCF_001647185.1 Rhodococcus sp. EPR-147 | reverse complement strand
CCTTCAACCCCTGGCCGCGCGTCAACGCCGCCTGATAGGCCTCGTCCACCGACACCGTCTGAGCCAACACTCGCGCCGACGGTGCCTCTCCCAACAGATCCGCGACTCGCGAGACCCGTCCACCCTCCTCGTCGATGGTGATCATCGGAGCCACCGCGGAGGCGTCGAGCACCTGCGGTACTTCCCGATTTCCGAGCATCGACTCGTCGGTCCAACTCCCGACGAACAGGCCACCGACCTGCTCGGTCGACATGATCTGCACCGCGTCCGCAGTTCCGGTGACTCCGACGGTGAGCAACTGCGCCAGTCGCTGACGCTCGGTGAGGCCGTCGACGAACGTCACGCACTCGTCGACGGGTGGGAGCGGTTGCGGGACCGTCGTCTCGGCCGCGGTCGTCGTCGAGGCAGGTGGTGCCGTCTGCGTCGACGCGCCCTGCGTGGACTCACTCGAGCACGAGACCAACAAGCCGACACCGACCGTCATCACCGCAGCGGACCGAACCGAAAACCGAAGTCGCATGGAATACGACGGTAGCCGAGACGGGGGGTGTTCCTTGCGCGCCCCGGGTCCGGATCAATGTGGCTTTGTTGCACTCCGACCGACTGAAACCCACATTGATCCCGAAGGGGATGGGGGTAATCTGGACGAACGCGACATGAGGAGGACCTCGAACCATGCCCGCAGACCTCATACTCATTGCCTACGACGGCTCCGACAATGCCAAACGCGCCATCGACTATGCCGGACGCTTTCTCACCACCTCACGTGCGATCGTCGTCACCGCGTGGGAGCCGATGGTGCGTCAGGCCGCGCGAATGTCCGGCCTCTCCGGCGTCATGCAGCCCGAATGGGTGCCCGACGACGAGGCCGAGGACGTTGCGCTCACCGACGCGAAGGTGACCAACAGCGAAGGCGTCGCGCTGGCCGAGGCCGCGGGCCTGAAGGTGGAGGGCCAGTGCACCGAATGCACCACCGCCATCTGGAGCGCGATCGTGGAGAAGGCCGACGAGATGAACGTCGCTATCATCGTCACCGGCACGAGAGGCACCACCGGTCTTCGTGCGCTGCTCCAGAGTTCGGTGGCCGAGCACGTTCTGCGACACAGCCATCGACCCGTCCTGATCGTTCCCCCCGGCAAGTAACGCGTCCACCGGCCTGTTCTGCAGGTACGGGTGATACCGTGATGCCCGCGCGAGGGTCCACCTCGCCCGCTTCCTTCCTGAGCCGACTGACTGGAGAACCGAGATGAAGTTTGCTGTCCCGGGTGTCATTGCCGCCGTCGTCGGAGCCGTACTGGGTGCGGGCGTCGTCTTCGGAGTCACCGCAGCCGCAGCCGACAACTCTCGTCCGGATATCGATCGCTCCGGAAACGCCGACTCGTCCTTGCTGAACCAGGTTGAGTACGGCAGCCGCTGACGCTGGTCGCTCTCGTGAATCGATGATCTCGGCCGAGCCGCTCGGCCGTAAATGGCTTTTCGGCGTCTCGATTCCGGCGTTCCTCCTCACATTTCTTCAGGTCCCCGGCTTCACCGTCGCCGACACCAAGTTCGACCTGGCTCAGAACCCTCTCGGATTTCTCGAACGCGCCTCCCATCAGTGGAACAGCGCGGCTCCGCTCGGCCAGGTGCAGAACCAGGCCTACGGCTATTTCTTTCCGCACGGGGCGTTCTTCGCCGGCGGCGACCTGCTGTCGATCCCGCCGTGGATCACTCAGCGCATCTGGTGGGCGCTGCTGCTCATCGCCGGCTTCTGGGGAATCGTCCGACTCGCCGAAGCCCTCGGTATCGGCAGCCGCAGTTCCCGTCTGATCGCGGCGACGGCCTTCGTTCTCTCTCCGCGAGTGATCACCACCCTCGCGTCGATCTCCTCGGAGACGATGCCGATGATGCTGGCACCATGGGTGCTGATCCCGATGGTGCGGTATCTCGGCTCCGACTCCGGGAAGTACACGGTGAGACGCACGGCCGCGCAGTCGGCGCTCGCGGTCGCGTTGATGGGCGCAGTCAATGCCGTCGCCACCGCCGCCGCCGTTCTGGTGGCCGTCATCTGGCTGTTGTCGCATCGGCCGAACAAACGTTGGGTCGTCTTCGGCGCGTGGTGGTCGGGCTTTCTCGTGCTCGCGACGCTGTGGTGGATCGTTCCACTGCTGTTGCTGGGCAAGGTCTCTCCACCGTTTCTCGACTACATCGAATCGTCCGGCACCACCACGCAGTGGACGTCACTGACGGAGGTACTGCGCGGCACCGGCAGTTGGACGCCGTTCGTCTCTCCCGAGCGAGTGGCCGGTGCGGTTCTGGTGACTCAGCCGGCGGCCGTCATCGCGACGGGTCTGATCGCGGCTGCTGGAATCGCGGGCCTGGCGATGCGCTCGATGCCCGCGCGCGGGCGATTGACGATCATGTTGTTCGTCGGTCTGGTCGGCCTCGGTGCCGGGTTCGTCGGCGAGCTGGACGGTCCGTTCGCGGGTGCCGTCCGGGTGTTCCTCGATTCGGCAGGCGCACCGCTACGCAACATCCACAAACTCGAGCCGGTCATTCGAATACCGTTGGTGCTGGGCCTGGCTCACCTGTTGGCCCGAGTTCCGCTGCCGGGTTCCGCGCCGCGGACGCAGTGGCGATCGGCCGTCGCGCATCCCGAGAAGCATCCGATGATGGCAGTGACCGCGCTGATCCTCGTGGCCTTGACGCTGTCCACCTCGTTGGCATGGACGGGCAAGCTCGCGCCCCGAGGAGCGTACGAGGCCGTTCCGCAGTACTGGCACGACGCCGCGGACTGGCTCACCGAGAATGCCTCGGGATCGAGCCCGGACGGTTCCGACGCGCAGCGAGCCTTGATTGTGCCCGGCGCACCGTTCGCCTTGCAGACCTGGGGATTGACCCGAGACGAACCACTGCAGGCGTTGGCCACCACGCCCTGGACCGTCCGCGACGCGGTACCGCTCACCCCGCCCGGTGCCATCCGCGCGCTGGACTCCGTGCAACGACTGTTCGCCGACGGTCGGCCGTCGGCCGGGTTGGCCGATACCCTTCTGGGACAGGGCATCAGCTACGTCGTCGTGCGCAACGACCTCGATCCCGAGGACTCCCGATCCACCCGTCCCGCATCGGTGCACCAGGTGCTCGACGGTTCGCCGGGACTCGAGAAGGTGGCCGAGTTCGGTGAGGACGTGGCTCCGGGTCAGGTCGACGGCGTCGTACTCGACGGTGATCTTCGACCGCCGTATCCGGCTGTGGAGATCTACGCGGTCGGTGATTCGGCAGGCATTCCCGCGTCCGGTCCCTACACCGTCGATCTCGATCGTGTCCCGGTGGTCCAGGGTGGTCCGGAGTCCATCCTGCGCTCGAACGAACTGCGGAACAACGGGATTCGCAATCCTGTGCCGTCGGGTCCCACTCTGCTGGCCTCGGATGCAGCGGCGGCGGGGATCGCCGTGAACTCGGTGACGGTGACCGACACCCCGATGAATCGCGAGACGGACTTCGGTCAGGTCGACAATCACAGTTCTGCACTGCGGGCCGCCGACGAGCCGCGCCGTTCGCTCAACGAGGTCTCCGATTACCCGGTGTACGGGGCCGAGACCGTGGACGCCGAGTGGGAGGGCGCGACCCTGACGGCGTCGAGCTCGGCGTCGGACGCAACGCAGATCGGCGGCAGCGCCCCGGGTAGCGGTGTCGCCGCCGCGGTGGACGGAGATCTGGCTACCAGCTGGATCAGCAACGGTATCGAACGCGCTGTGGGGCAATGGCTTCAACTGGACTTCGATACTCCGGTGCGCGGCGGGCTGCTGCGCATGCGTACCAGCCCTGGGACGATCGGCGACCCGGTGAAGTGGGTGGAGATCACCACCCCGAACGGCTCGACCGCGGCGCGCGTCGACGAGCCGGGTGAGCCGATGACGGTGTCACTGCCGGGCGGAGAAACCCCGTGGCTGCGCATCACCGCGAAGTCGACGGTCGACGGAACCCGGGGCAGCCAGTTCGGCATCAGCGAGGTGTCGGTGGACGACTACTCCGACCGAGACAACCCGACGCAGGTACCGATCGTGCACCGCGCGGTGCTGCCCGCGACTCCCGACGGGGCGAGCGTCGACGCCTGGGAACTGGGCCAGGAATTCCCCGGCCGTTCCGGATGCCTCGACACCGAGGATCGAATCCGTTGCAGCAGTGGGCTGTCCAAGTCGCCCGAGGAATTGGGCCGCTTCTCGCGCACGATCGACGTACCGATGGGCACCGCGGTCATTCCGGACCTGACGGTGCGCACGCGTCAGTCCCCCGAACTCGAAGCGCTGCTGGCGCAGCCCGGGCGGCCGTTGGCCAGCGGCGCGTCGGACGTCGCCGATCTGCACGGTTCGGCATTCGCCGCGACCGACGGTGATCCGCGCACGTCCTGGACCGCGCCGGAGAAGTCGATCACCGATCGAGCCGGCACCAACCCCACCTTGACCATCGAATTGCCTACTCCCACACTGGTGGACGGGCTCGAACTCACCCCCAGCCTCGGCGAACTTCCGGCACACCCCACCCGGGTCGCCGTCAACCTCGGCAACGGCCCGATGGTGCGCGACGTCGACACCGACGGCTCGACGACTCTCGAACTGGCACCGTTCGTGACCGACAGGATCGTGTTGTCGATCGTGGACTGGGACGGCGTCCTGGACCGAAACTCGTTGGGCTTCATCCAGTCACAGCCTCCCGGCTTCGCCGAAGTGACACCACTGTCCGGTGGTGAACCGATCGGCGCACCGTACGACGGCGATCGCCGGATCACCGTCGACTGCTTCGACGGCCCCATCGTCTCCATCGCCGGGCAGACGGTGCGTACGTCGGTGACGGCCACCGCGGACCAGTTCCGCTCCGGCGAGCCGCTGAAGGCGTCGGTGTGCGACGCCGACACCCCGCTGAACGAGAATTTCGTCAACCCGGTATCACTGCCCGAGGGACGCCAGGACGTGGTGGTGCAGCCGGGAGCATCGTTCTTCGTCGACGGTATTCGGTTGCGCACCATGCCCATTCCCGCCGATTGGCCGACAAGCTCGGCACCGCAGGCCGCGCGGACCTCCGCCTGGAGCGCCGATCACCGCGAGGTGACGCTCACCTCCGCGACGGAGGACCGTCTGCTGGTCATCCCGGAGAGCAACAACAGTGGTTGGCGCGCAACAGCTCCCGGCGGCCTCGAGCTGTCCCCGGTAGTGGTCGACGGGTGGCAGCAGGCCTGGATCGTTCCGGCGGGGGCGTCGGGGACGATCTCGTTGGATTTCACCACCGACCGCTGGTACCGGCTCGGCATCTTCGGTGGGCTTCTCCTGCTGATCCCGTTGCTGTTCGTAGCGCTGCGTCGGCCGCGAGGAGTGCGTGATGTCGGTCCGTCGCCGCGGCCGTGGCAGAGCGTTCCGGTCGCAGTCGTGGCGCTGCTGGGAGCAACGATCGTGTTGGCCGGAATCGCCGGTGTGGTGGCCGTGGCCGTGATCGGCATCGGTGCCATGCTCCTGGACCGCCGTCACGGTCGCACGGCGTCCTCACGTGTATTGGCCTGCACTGCAGGCGGACTCACGCTGCTGGCACCAGCGCTGCTCTCGCTCGGACCATGGCGATCTCCCGACGGCTACGTCGGCGGTTCCTACTGGGTGCAGCTGGCGTCCCTCATTGGAATCGTCGCGTTGGCGATCACGGCGATACGGAAGCCCTGACCGCCTTCTTGCGGGGGCCGAAGCGTCGTCGAGCAGGATCCTCCACCAGCGCGTAGCTCGCCGCTGCCACCGGAATCGACAGTGCGAGCGTCACCGGCAACACGAACCACATCCCGCCCGAGAACGGGATGATGCCGAACACCGGGAACACGACGGCAAGTACAGCCAGATGCCAGATGAACAATCCGTACGACCAGCGGCCCAGCGTCAGCATCACCGGATGCTCGAGGAAGCGATGCCGGCTCCCGTCCTCGGCGAGAATCAGCGGGGCGAGCATCGCGAAGGCCAGTATCGCGCCGAGCAGGATCTTGATCTCGAACTGCCAGGCCGCCGGACGCACCAAGCCCTGCGGACCCGCCAGAGGAGTTGCCGATAGAGCGAACGCGGCAACCGCGATGGACGCCATGACACGTCGGCGACGAGCCAACCGATGCACCCAGGTCGTCGGCCCCCCCGAGATCTCGGCGAGCAGCATCCCCGCCGCGAACCACGGGAAATAGCCGGGGAGCCAGTTGTCATGGTGAATGCCGTCGGGAGTCGACACCGGAACGAATGCCCACGACAGTGTCAGCACCGCAGCACCCAGAATGACCGGTATACGGCGGGCGGCGGCCGCACCGCGCAGGCGCACCATCGACCAGGCGAACACCGGCAGCAGAAGATAGAAAGCGATCTCGACCGACAGCGACCACATCTGCGTCAAGCCCTGGGTCAGGGTCAGCGGCACGAACACCTGAGTGAACGACAGGTTCGCCAGCCACACGCGGTAATTACCGCCTGCATCGGGTAGAAACAGCAGGATCAGCACCACGCCGACCCAGTAACCGGGCAGAATCCTCGCGAACCGCGAACGGAAATAGCGGCCGATCGGCTGGGCAGTCCCGTGACCGCGAGCTGCCGCCGCGTGCGGACGCCACAGCAGGAATCCGGACAGCGAGAAGAAGATCGCCACCGTCAGGTCGAATCTGCCCCACACATGACCCATGATCGGCGAGGTCGCGCCACCGGTCTGAAAGGCCACGTGGGTGACAACGATGCCGATACACGCGACGGCACGCATTCCCTCGAGTGACGGTACGAACCCACGAAGCGGGACAACGCTTGCCGAACGGGTCTGTGTGCTCATGGTGGTCTCAAGTGTGCCGTGTCGAACCGGCGCAGACGAGACCGGTGCCACTGTCGACTGTTACTGTCACCTGCGACGTGTCGTAATAAATCGGGCATCGGGTCGGGGTGAACGTCTTTCCCGCCCGCGGTGTCTTCCATGAAGCGGTCAACTAAGGAGATTCAGCATGGCGGAGCGCTCAGGGCCGAGCCGGATACTTGCCCTCGTACTCATCGGCTTGGGCGCGTTTCTGGTGGGCGCCGCCCTCCTCATTCCCACGTACACCATTTCGGCACTCGAGAAGACGCCGCTGGATCTCGAGGTCACCACCGTCTCCACCGGTGAGGGCAGCGTGCTCGATGCGACTTCCCTCGCCGCCGGCCGCGCAGTCGTCGACCAGAACGTTCCCCTCGTCTCGCAGCGATTCGTCACCGTCGAGGATCCCGCCGACGCCGACATCATGACGCTGCAAGCGGGCCAGACTCTGCGTCGCAGCGACAAGCAGGCCGACACCGGACTGCTGACCGCAAGCGTCGACCGCGTCACCATCGACCGCAAGACGTCCATGCCCGTGGAGAACCCGATCGGCACCATCCAGGTGGCCGGCAACGCGCCCGCCGAAGAGGTGGCCCACACCGGTCTGCAGTACAAGTTCCCGTTCAACTCGGAGCAGAAGAGCTACCCGTACTTCGACGTCAACGCGCGTGCGACCAAGGACATCGATTTCGTCGAGGCAACCGAGATCAACGGCACGCCGGTGTACCAGTACCAGCAGACCGTCGGCCCGGTCGACCTGTCGACCGTGGTGAACCTGCCGACCAACAAGGTCACCCTGCCCGCCGACACCTGGGGTGTCGAGGGTGGAGCCGCGCCGGTGACGATGACCCGCTGGTACGAGAACACCCGCACCCTGTGGGTCGAGCCCGAGACCGGCGTCGTCGTCAAGGGCGAAGAGCAGATTCACCAGTACTACGGACGTGAAGCGGGCAACGCCGAGGTCGACGTCCTCAACGCACCGATCACGTTCGACGAGAACACCGTCGAATACCAGATCCAGCAGGCCAAGGACGGCCAGGATCAACTCTCGCTCTTCGGCCGCACCGTCCCGATCATCGCCGGAATTCTCGGTGTCATCTCGCTGATCGCCGGAGTGGTCCTGCTCCTGCGCGGCGGCGGAAACGGCGGACATCGTCAGCCGGCCCGAGCGGACAACACTCCGCGACCGACCCCCGGTGGCGGAACCGCTCCCGCTCCGTCGAGCAACCGTGATTGGACGACGGATCGCACGGAAGAGATTCCGAGGACGAACCTCAACAAGGAGTAGGTGCGCTACGCAGGAGTGGAGCCTGCGGAACGACCCAGATGACAGTGGCGTGGTTGAGTGCCCGTGGGGGCACGCAACCACGCCACTGGTTTATCTGGAGACGGGACCCAAACCAGTGATGCTCCCCGAATCGGTGCGGTCATGTTGGCCGGGTCTCGCAGTCGACGGTCCATTGTCCAGTGGTGCGCGAAACGACATCCGGTCCGGACAGCTCGACGGCGTCCGAGTCGTCATCCGACACTCACGTCGCAATCCGAATTCTCGGTCCTGGGAGTGGCACCTTCTCCGCCACCTCCAGGAATGTGGCATCCACCTACCTGTGTTCATACCGTCGTCGGCGGGCGACCTGGACGTCGACGGCTGGCACGTCTACGAATACGTGGAAGGTTCACACCCCGAACCGAAAGACCCCCGCATCGCGGACGCCTTGGCCGCGGTCCACGCCGTGACCGAGGGCTGGCCGCAGCGCCCCGGGTCGGCGAGTTCGATCGATCTTCCCGAACTCCTCGTCGGTGGCGATATCGACTTGACCGCTATGCCAACCGAATTGGCCAACCAGATAGTCGATGCCTGGCGAGGGGCACGAACGCCGTCCCCCACATGTGTGGTTCACGGCGACGCACATGCGCGCAATGCGATCATCGACAAACAAGGCCGGTGTGTGTTGCTCGATTGGGACGAAGCGCGGGTGGACCAACCCCACTACGACCTTCCGGTCGGTCCCGCCGACCTCAGAGCGAACGTGGCGTGGGAGATCGCTACGTGCTGGATACCCGAACCCGATTACGCCAGGTCATTGGTGCCGGACTTCACTGGTTCAGCCTCACCTTGACCATCATCTGGTCCGCACGGTATTGCACCTCTCGGTATCGCACACAGCGACGATGGTCTACGGTGTCGGAATGCTGACAATACGCAGAAAGAATGTCTCGGCCCACTGACTACGACGGCGCACCATCGCACGGTGTGCCCGATATCGTCGCCATGTCTGGCCACATCGCCTCGTTGTACACAGACGCAATAGCGGTCTATCGAGACTTGTTGCGGCACATTGCCGCCGATCGCACGTTGTCTCATCGCGACCCCCGCTGGCCGATCGACGACCACCCGGTGGAAGGGCCCTCGCTTACCGTTCCAGGTCTGCGAATACACATGCGGCATAGCTACCAGGACGCCGGCGATCTGGGATCGTTTCCGGCAGAGGGGAATCCGCTGCTTCTACGTATCCACGTCCAAGGGTTCTCCGATGAGTACCAGGACCGCACAGCTGCACGGTCCAATCTGGTGGACTCGGTGACCGATCCAGAATCCGAGGCCTGGACGCGTGCACTCCTCGGCGAGCGGTGGGCCGATTATGCATACGAATTGGTGCGTACCCCCAACCCACCGAAGAACCCGGCGACGCTGATGAGGTTCGCACAGCGTGTGTACGTGCTGCTGCTCGATACCGACGGTCAGCCGACACTTGCGCCGGACAATTTCGCTTTCCAGCGGGTGTGGGACGGGATCGATTCGGCCCGCAAGATCATCCCGACATCACCTGCTGTGGCAGCGCACCTCAGCGCCGTGGGTCCATTTTTCGAGACCGCCGACATCCGCGACCCGAATACCGAGGCCGATGGCGCATGGCGTCTGCACATCACCGGTGATGACACAGGAAGTCTCCCGACGCCAGCGTCCACGACCGCGCAGAATCTGATTCGGAGGGTGCGGGTTCGCGGACGAGTCGACACCAAGTTTCGCCCCATCCGCGTCCACGTCGAGCAGGACCAGGCCCGCGTCTATTTTCGTTGGGCGAAGAACCCGAATACATTCGCGATAACGTTGCGGCTTCCCCAGTCGGAGGACGACTTTTCCGGCCCGCCGCTGAATACGCCTGATTCCATTGTGGCCGTCTGTCTTTCGAGTTGGCAGGAGGATCTGCGAACAGGTTTGTTGGTATGGGGACAACGCACCCGAGAAGCCGACGGTGCTATTCACATCTCGTGGCCGATCACCGAGATGAGCGGAAGTCGCCAACATCGGGTGGCAGCGGTGCCTCGCCACGACACGTCAGGCTCTTGGCTCGCCGAAACCGGCTTGAACATCGGCACCGCCCGAGAAGCACTGAAGTCCGGTGTACTCGCGTGCTGGCTGCAGGCGTACCTCGACAACCGCGAGGTGCGGCCGTTCGTAGGACACGCCGCCGCGAGGTGGGTCGACGACACCACCGCGTGTATCGATGTTCTCGAAGTGGTGCCCGGCACCCGTGGGTCGGTGGCGACGCAGCTCCTGCACTCGATCACACACACTCTCGCCAACGCCGGCGCGAGAGCAATCGAGCTGCCCTTCACAGACGAGAGCTTCGCGGAGTTCGGGTATGTGCCGAATCCGACAACTGGCCACGGCATGTACCTCGATGTCACGACAATGCCATGACAGCTCCGCCGTGAGAGCCGATTCCATCAGCGGGATCCGAGCCTCTGCCGACCGACGCCTCCTCCCCACAGCGCCAACCCACACACCACCACCATTGTCACCGCGGCGGTGACGGCCGCGACGACGACGAACTGCGCGAGTGTCGACGCCACGAACAGCAACAGCAACACCTCGACGGCGAGGGCGAACCAGGCGACGAGAGCGAGGTGGGTGCGTTCGCCCGCGATGGCCCACAGCAACGCGCTCTGCAGCACGGCCAGGCACGCACCCTGCAGCACGAACAGCCAGACATATTCCTGCACACCGGAATACGTATCGCCCACCACCAACGGCAACAGCGGAGACGCCAGCGCACCACCGATCACCAGAACGGTACCGAGCCCCGCGACGACGGCCAGTGCCGATCGCACCGCGGACGCAGAATGCAGCGGGTTCGCCATCCGCGGATACAGCACCACGCCGACGGCCTGCGGTAACCAGAACGCCGCCTTCGACGCAACTGCCCCGACGGCGTACAGCCCGGCTTCGTTGGAGCTGAGCAGCGTGCGCGCCAGCACCAGATCCAACGCGGACATCGCGATCAACACCAACTGCACCTGTGACGCCTGCAGCACGGCCAGAACGGTGACCTTGGTTTCCGACACCGAGTTCACCGGTACGCCGGCCGTCCATCGCGCACCGAATGCCACCACGCCGATACCCGCGGCTGTGGCCAACAGAACCGAACCGGGACCACCGCCGAGCAACAACACCAGCACCGCCGGTGCCACCTTGCCGAATCCTGCTGCGGCCAGCACGATGCTCAGGGCTCCGAATCGTCCGCGCCCCTGCAGCAACCCCTGCTCGGCAGCCAGCAGCACCAACACCGGCGCAGCGATGACCGCCGACACGGTCGCCGTCATCGAGACGTCCATGGCCGCGGACAGTGCGGGCGCCAGTGCCAGAGCGAGCACCCCCACCACCGCCGCACACCGATACCCCACCGTTCGCAATTCGCGAGAACTGCGTCCGCGCACCACTTCACGCGCAACGACGGACTGCAACGCCAACGCCGGAACTGCGAGAACCAGTTGCGCAGCAAGCAGACTCGCGAATTCTCCGTAGCCCTCGACGCCGAGCATCCGGCTCGCGAGCACCTGCAGAAGGTACGCCGCGACGTTCGCGAACATCGAACCGGCCGTCACCATCCCCATCCCGGCGACCGACGCACCCGCCGTGTGGTCTGCCTCGGACGAGGCGCGGAAAGACATGAGCCCACGGTATAGGGTGCCGATCATGGCGTGGTCGAGGTCGAGGTGGACACCGCCGCTCTACAGCCTGCTGCTCGCCGTGGTGATTGTCGGCCCGCTGCTCGGCCCCGGCTATCTCCTGCTGCGCGACGCCGTCAGCACTCCCCGTTCCTACTTCACCGACTCCGCCTGGGGAATCGCCGACACGGCTGCGCGGGCCGTCCCGCAGGACGCCGCGATCGCCGCGCTGTCGACGGTGTTCGACGGCGGACTCGTGGTCAAGACCATTCTGCTGCTCGCGCTGTGGCTGACCGGGTGGGGTGCGGCGGTCATGGCACGAACGGTGCTGCCGACAGCCCCACTGCCCGCGCTGCTCGTGGCGTCGACGGTGGCCGTGTGGAACCCGTACGTCGCCGAGCGACTGCTGCAGGGACACTGGAGCCTGCTCGTCGGATACGCCGCTCTGCCGTGGACGTTGGTCGCTGCACTCGCGGTCAGAGAGGGCCGTTCCTGGTGGGCACTCGCAGTCTGTCTCGCCGCTGCCGGGCTCACCCCCACCGGCGCATTGCTCGCCGCAACCATTGCCATGGTGGTCCTCGCCCTCCCCGGGGGTGCCCGACGCGGCCTGCGCGTGGTCGGCGCCCTCGGAATGGCGGCGGTGGCGTCGACACCGTGGCTGGTGGCGACGGCCGTGTCCGGCAGTGGCGTCGAGCAGGCGGATCCGGCGGGTTGGGCGGCGTTCGCGGCGCGCGCCGAGCCGGGCCTGGGTACCCTCGGCAGCCTCGCCGGTCTGGGCGGAATCTGGAACTCCGATGCGGTACCCGCCTCTCGCACAGGGGCTTTCGCGTTCGTGGGCACGGCGCTGCTGCTGACCGTGGTCGCGTTCGGGGTGCGCCCGCTGATCAGGCGTCGAAGAAATCCGGTGATCCTGGGACTCGCTGCCGTCGCGTTGCTTGCCATCGCAGCGCCTGCGCTGGCAGCGACGGGACCAGGGTTGGCGATGGCCCGCGCGCTGGGCGAGACGGTGCCCGGTGCCGGTCTGCTCAGGGACTCACAGAAGTGGGTCGCGCTGGCGATGCCGATCTACGCTCTGGCGGCGGCGGCCGCGTTTTCTCCCCGTCGTCGACCGAATCGGGTGCAGCCAGCCGCGCTGAGCGCGGTCCAACGCACCCGATTCGGCAGTGCCGTGGCAATAGCGGCCCTGCTGATCGCACTACCCGACCTGGGCTGGGGCGTCGGGAACTCGATGCGGCCCGTGGTGTACCCGGAGTCCTGGCAGGCGGTCGCAGCCGAATTGCAGGGCGGCGACGGTGATGTCGCGGTGCTACCGGCCGGGATGTTCCGCCTCTTGCCCTACAGCGACAGTGCTCCCGTTCTCGATCCCGCGCCGCGCATGCTGCCACTGGATGTGTTGCAGACCGGCGAGCTCATCGTCGCGGGCGGCACGGTGCGCGGTGAGGGGGTGCGCGCGACGGAGGTCCAGAATGCGCTGCTCGCAGGCGAACCCGTGGACGTCGTCGCAGAGCTGGGTGTCGGCTGGATACTGGTGGAGAACACCACCCCCGGCGAACTCGGCGAATCCGAGCAAACACTGAATCGACTGGACATCGCGTACTCCGACGACCAGCTCACGCTCTATCGAGTGCCCGATCCCGTGCTCACCGAAAGCAGGCCAGCGGCAGCCGTCGTCGTTGCCCACCTCGCATGGGCACTGCTACTTCTCGGCGGACTAGCGGTAGGACTGCTGAGCCGAGTCCGAGTGCTGCGCACCCACCAGACCTGACGACCACGTGCCACGCGTCGTGGCGGCGAGCACCGAGTACACACCGTCGGCGCATTGCTCCCAGGAGAACTCCCCCGCGCGCACTCGCGCCTTCTCGCCCAGGCGAGTTCGGGCTTCGGCGTCCTGCAGCAGCTCCGAGACGGCAGCGGTCAGGCCGGAGACGTCCCGGTCCTCTTCACCATCCGAAAGGCCGCCCACCAGCACACCGGTGACGCCGTCGATGATGGAATCGGTGAGGCCCTTGGAACTTCGGTAGCCGACGGTCGGCACGCCGTGCTGCGCTGCCTCGACGACCGCGAGCCCCCATCCCTCCTTGCGGGAGGGCATGACGTGCACCCAGGACCGACCGAGCAGCGCGTGCTTGCGGTCCTCGTCCACGTGCCCGTGGAAGGTGACGTACTGCTCGATGCCCAGTTCGCTCACGTAATCGCGGAGGTTCTGCTCCCACCAACCGCCGCCGATGACGTCGAGGTGGATGTTCGGAATTCGGCCGCGCAGCGCAGCAACGGCGTCGAGCGCGTCCTCGATCTGCTTGTGCGGAACCAACCGGGACAGCACGGTCAGCGACGGGTACGCGGTGCGGGTGCTCTCGTCACCCTCGGGCACCGACCGGGGAATCTCGTCGGCTCCGTTGCGCACCACGGCGATGCGCTCGCGGTCGACGCCCAGTGCGACCAACTCGTCGGCGGACGGCAACGACACCGTCAGGTACTGATTGCGGCGGTGTACCCGCGGAGACACAGTCGATTCGAGCCACCAGCCGAGCTTGGCCATCATCGGCCCCGCGACCGGCCATTGCTCCCGGTGGCAGTGGTGCACCAGCAGCGTCACCGGAACGCCGAACGCAGCACGGGAGAAGAAGGGAATGCCGTTCTGGGTGTCGATCACCGCGTCGGGTGCGATGCCCTTGAGCGGGCCGAAACCCAGCCGCCCGGCCGCGATGGCGGCCAGTGCGCGGGGATACACCGACAGGCGTCCACCACCGCGACTGATGCGAATGCCGTCGACGATCTCCTCGGCGGGAGCTCCGGGGTACGACGCCGTCCTCAGCGTGACGCGGACGCCGCGTCGAGCCAGACCTGCGCCCACCTGCTCGAGGTATCGCTCGCTGCCGCCGCCCTGCGGGTGCCCGGTATCGCGCCAGCACAGCAACAGAACCTCGCGCACAGCCCGCTTCACCCAATTTCCGCATGTTCGTTTCACGACCGCCGTCGATTACCGTTGCCACACTAACCGCTAGGGTTCGTCTTCGTGACTTCCGCCGTGACACGTTTGTTCGCCTCTCGCGCGACACTGCGTCGCTCGGTGAGTCTGCTGAAGGACTTCGGACATGAGCAGAGCGCTCCCGACATCTTCTACGGCGCACTGGCCCGCGATTCCGTGGAGCTGATCGGCGATCTGTATCGGGGCCTGACCGGCACAGACATGTCCGCGGCGACCGTGTTGGACGTAGGCGGCGGGCCCGGATACTTCGCCGAGGTCTTCGGGGCCAGCTGCGCGCGCTACCTGCCCGTCGAGCCCGACGCGTCCGAGATGCACGCGGCGGGACTGCAGATACCCGGTTCGGTGCGCGGCTCCGGAATGGCGCTGCCGTTCCGTGACAACAGTGTCGACATCTGCTTCTCGTCGAACGTCGCCGAGCACGTCCGCGAGCCGTGGACCATGGCCGAGGAGATGCTGCGGGTCACCAGGCCCGGCGGGTTGACGGTGCTCTCGTACACCATCTGGTTCGGTCCGTTCGGCGGCCACGAGACCCGGCCCTGGCATTACCTCGGCGGCGAGTACGCGGCCCGCCGCTACGCCCGTACCACCGGTCACGAACCGAAGAATCGATTCGGCGAATCCCTGTTCGACATCAGCGCCGCAGACGGATTGCGTTGGGCACGAAGCACTCCCAACGCCACGCTGCTGGCCGCATTCCCCCGCTACCATCCCCGCTGGGCATGGTGGATGATGCGAGTTCCAGTACTACGAGAATTCCTCGGCAGCAACCTCGTCCTCGTTCTGAAACCGAACACCTAGCCTGGAACGATGACGGCACTCGCACTCGACATCGGCGGCACCAAGATGACGGCGGCACTCGTCGGCGACGACGGGCGGCCGAAGAATCCGGTCACTGTGCCGACTCCCGAGTCCGATGTCTGGGACGCCTGTGCCGAGCTGCTTCGGAACACGACCGAACCCGCCACTGTCACCCGGATCGGCGTCGCCTGCTCCGGTCCGGTGGATCTCGAGACCGGGTCGGTCGCACCGATCAACATCGACGAATGGAAGAACGGCTTCGGTCTGCGCGATCACATCGCCGAACTCTTCACTGAGGCCGACATCAGCCTCGCGATGGACGGCAGCGCAGCGGCACTCGGTGAGCACCGCTTCGGTGCCGCCGTAGGAGTTCCGGACGTGCTGAGTCTCGTGGTGTCGACCGGCATCGGCGGCGGGTTGGTACTGGGCGGGAAGATCGTCGCCGGTGCCAGCGGCAACGCCGGGCACATCGGACACATCGTCGTTCCCGGTTCCACGACGCCCTGCGCATGCGGCGGAATCGGATGCGTGGAAACCGTCTCGAGTGGGCCGTCGGCGGTGCGGTGGGCGCGCGAGCTGGGGTGGACCGGCAGCACTGGAACCGAACTGGCCGCCGATGCGGCCGCCGGGGAGCCGGTCGCCATCACCTCGTTGCAGCGCGCCGGAGTGGCACTGGGTCAGGCGATCGCGTCGGCCGTCGCCCTGGTGGACGTACGCATGGTGGTGATCGGTGGTGGCTTCGCCCAGGCCGGCCCGCCGCTGTGGAATCCGATTCAGGAGTCGATTGCGCTACATGCCCGTCTCAAATTCCTCGACGGTCTGCAGGTGGTACCCGCTGCATTGGGTGGACTCGGAACGCTGGCCGGGGCAGCCGCGCTCACCGTCTGAACGGGGCATACCCACACAGCCAGAACGGGGCCCACCCCTCGGTGAGCCCCGTTCTGTGTCGTGAATACTACGCGCCCAGGCGCTGCTTGAGGGCGTCGAATTCGTCCTGAATTCCGGTGGGCAGCTTCTCGCCGACGAAGTCGAACCACTCCTGGATCAGCGGGATTTCGGCCTTCCACTCGTCGGAGTTCACCGCGAGTGCCTCGGCGACGTCCTCGACGGTGGTATCGAGTCCGTCGATGTCGAGTGCCTCGGCGGTGGGGACCACACCGATCGGTGTCTCGACGCCTGCGGCCTTGTGCTCGATGCGCTCGACGATCCACTTGAGCACACGCGAGTTCTCACCGAATCCGGGCCACAGGAAGCGCTTGTCGTCGCCGCGGCGGAACCAGTTGACGTAGAACACCTTCGGCAGCTTCGACTCGTCGGCGTTCTTGCCCAGGTCGATCCAGTGCTGGAAGTAGTCGCCCACGTTGTAGCCGAGGAACGGCAACATGGCCATCGGGTCGCGTCGGACAGTTCCGACGGTGCCCTCGGCAGCAGCGGTCTGCTCGGAGCCGACGGTGGCTCCCATGAACACGCCGTGCTGCCAGTCGCGAGCCTCGGTCACCAGCGGAACGGTGGTCTTGCGACGTCCACCGAACAGAATCGCCGAGATCGGTACGCCCTGCGGGTCGTCCCACTCGGGAGCCATCGACGGGCACTGGGCCATCGGCACGCAGTAGCGCGAGTTCGGGTGCGCGGCATCGGTTCCGGACTCGGGCGTCCAGTCGTTGCCCTTCCAGTCGATGAGGTGATCGGGCTTGCCTTCGAGGCCCTCCCACCACACGTCGCCGTCGTCGGTCATGCCGACGTTGGTGAACACCGAGTTGCCCTGGTCGATGGTCTTCATCGCGTTGGGGTTCGAGTCCCAGTTGGTGCCCGGCGCAACGCCGAAGAAGCCGTATTCGGGGTTGACGGCGTAGAGACGACCGTCCTCACCGAAACGCATCCACGCGATGTCGTCACCGATGGTCTCGGCACGCCAGCCCGGAATGGTCGGCTGAATCATCGCGAGGTTGGTCTTGCCACACGCCGACGGGAACGCCGCGGCGATGTAGTACGCCTTGTCCTCGGGAGAGATCAGCTTGAGGATCAGCATGTGCTCGGCGAGCCAGCCCTCGTCGTGGGCCATCGCCGATGCGATACGCAGTGAGTAGCACTTCTTGCCCAGCAGAGCGTTGCCGCCGTAGCCGGATCCGTAGCTCCAGATCTCGCGATCCTCGGGGAAGTGCGTGATGTATTTGGTGTCGTTGCACGGCCACGGCACATCGGCCTGGCCCTCGGCGAGCGGAGCGCCGAGCGAGTGCAGCGCCTTGACGTAGAAGCCGTCGTCGCCGATCTTGTCGAGCGCAGCCTGGCCCATGCGGGTCATCACGCGCATCGACACGACCACGTACTCGGAGTCGGTGAGCTCGACGCCCAGCTTGGGGTCGGCCGCGTCGAGCGGGCCCATGCAGAACGGCACCACGTACATGGTGCGTCCACGCATGCAACCGCGGTAGAGATCGGTCATCAGCGTCCGCATCTCGGACGGTTCCATCCAGTTGTTGGTGGGACCGGCGTCGATCTCTTCCTTGGAACAGATGTAGGTGCGTGACTCCACGCGAGCGACGTCCGACGGATCGGAGTTTCCGAGGAACGAGTTGGGCTTCTTCTCCTCGTTGAGACGAGTGAAGGTGCCGGCCTCGACCAGCTTGCCGGTCAGGCGCTCCCATTCGGCGTCGGATCCGTCAGCGAACACCACGGAGTCCGGTTCTGTCAGTTCGGCTACCTGAGCAACCCAGGCAAGCAGTTCTTTGTGTCGAGTCGGCACATTGTCGGTGCCGCTCAAACCGGGAATGGTCGCTGAGGTCATCTAACTCTCCTGGGGTTAGCCGGAACCGGGAAGAATCCGCACGGTCGCTGTGGGCGACTACGCGCGAATGAATCTCGGTTTTCCCCTCTCGGCGGGGCGCTGCTCGACCGTTCGAGCTGCAGTACACCATGTTACCGCGTACAGCAAGCCGAGGACCGAGCGCCGGATGTCCTGTTCATCAGGTTAACGCCGAGCGACGTGAATCCAGAAACAGGGTGTTGTCCGATTGGTCACAAGACCGATTCAGATAGGGAAAGTTCCGTGCAAGAAGGCCCCCACCAGCGGCGATGCCGGGCATGTACACACGCGCTAGAGCTCGCCCGCTTCGGTCATTTCACCCCGTCCGATACCGTTCGCTTCTCGAAAAATCTCCCAGGTTCGGTATTGCCCGTCACGTCCGAAGGCCGTGAACTTGTCTGTCACACCGTCCCCGTCGACGTCCGTCGCCACCGTCATCCCGGCGTCGGTATGCCGCACGGTGGTCTCGTAGTGGCTGTCGCCGTCGAGATCGAACAGGTCCGTCGAGACCGTGGGCGCGCCCGGATCGTCGACCTCGTGGGGCTCGACCTCCTCGGTGAGGAAATCCCCTGCTGCGAAGCCATCCACCGCGATCATCGACGCTCCTCACTCGACCAACCAACCTGACGAACCGACACTGCACCTACTGACTCCGACGCACCGGCTCGTCGAACGGTTCCCCGTGCGTGGAAGAAAGAGGGACCGATCCACGAAATCGCTCGAGGCCCCGCTCCAGCGCAGACAGATCGCGATCGCAGGCAGACAACAGCGCCGATCGTTGGTCGGCGAGCCGACGCAGCTCGGCGTCCACCTCGGCCAGTGCGACGTCGATGCGGGCCACTGCGTCCCGGTCCGCACTCGCGACAGCGGCCGCGAGCATCGACTCGGCGTCGAGAATCCGCGAGAGCAACCGCTGCTCCACCGACGATTTCACCCGAGCCACCGTTTCCTGCGTCCAACCGCGCAGGTGGGCGCGGTCGGCCACCAACGACCTCGAGCGCGTGATCCACCAGGCGAGCGCACCACCGAGGACGAGAGTGATCACGGTGTTGGCAACCGCCCAGGCCGGCACCAGCGCCATCGGCGACACCACCAGCCGCCCGAGTCCCACCCCCGCCGACGCGCCGACCACGATCATGACGACATCCTCGACGCCCCGGCGCCGGGACGGCTCCCCGATATCGAGCGGGGCGTCCGCGACCGACTCCGCCTGCCGCGGCGTGAGCCCGAGCTCGGTCTCCACCGCCCGCAATCGGGCCGTGAGCGCCGCGTCGGCTCGATTCCGAGCACCGCGCGCAGACTCGGCGACGTGCGCTGGAAGGTGAGTGAGTTCGGCACGCCCGGCTCCGTCGATCGTGCGCTTGACCTCGGCGGT
>NZ_LVCU01000161.1:0-3916 GCF_001647185.1 Rhodococcus sp. EPR-147 | reverse complement strand
CGAGATTGTCCCGTTCGCCGACGAGCTCGGCTCGCCGCGCACGGAGTTCGGCCGTATCACTACCGCCGGTCACCGCGCGCGCTCTCGCCACGATCGACGCTCTGGCTCCGGATGCGCAGTCCTGCACTGCCGCAGCATATTTACGCTCGGTTCCGAGAGCCGCGGTCTGCAGCAGTACAACGCCGAGCCGGTCCGCCACTGCTCCGAGACCCGACTCCGCGGACATCGCAGCGTCACCGCTCTCCCGGCCCATCCGCGCCAACCGAACCGAAACCGGATGGAACGTGCACTCCACCGCCCGTGGGACGCACTCGGCAACGACATCGGTGTCGGCAGAAACCACCTCACGCCAGTGCCGATGCACGTCGATCTTGTTCACCACGAACACGACCGGTGTGGATTCGAGGGCTGCTCGCCACTGCTCGACCTCGACGCGACCCACCGGGGCCGACGCGTCGACGACGATCATCACGACCGCCGCATCGGCCACCGAATCCGTGAATTCAATGGCGGAACCGACGAGCCGGGACAGCTCACGGCGCAGTTCGGACTTGCCCGACCCTGCAGTACCGGTGAGGTGAACCCCGGCAGGTCGACTGACCCTGGCGCGCTCGATCTCGTCCAGGGCACTGGAATCCCAGCGTCGTAGAACACTTTTCATGTCCTCCGACAGCGGGATCACCGGCGCAGCATTCGTACGTGGCCTCGGCACAGTGCGAGTGCGGCGCGACGTACGTCGGGATCGACGGCTGCGGCCGCCCGCCTCTTCCACAGCACCGCCTGCTCCGACGCGACCTGCTCCGAACCGGTCTCGATCGGCACTCCCAGACGTAGAGCTGCACAGCGCATTTCGGCAGCCACCGCCTCGTCCGAGGCCAGGTACGACTCGACAGCGGCACGAACACGCCGATGACCGGCGGAGATCTGTTGCATGCTGCGATGCAGCTCGGCGTCCCGAGCCGCTGCGGCCGCCGACACGGCCGTGGAGACCGCGGCGATCAGGGCATCGGCCCCGGTGGCGTCGGCCAGCATGCGCACCGCATCGCCGTCGGACACGGCGGGTCGCTGCCGCAGTACGTCGACCAGCAGGGCGAGACCACGCAGTTCGATGCATTCGATCAGAGCTTCTCTGCGACGCGTCGACACCTCGATGTCGACGGCGCGAAACCGATCGACGGTCATCAGATCGGTCGGGCGCAGATCGGCCGCCGCAACGGCTCGTACGTCGGCCATGTCCAGAGGCGCGCCGGCTCGGCCCACTCCCCGCATGCCTGCCGCGGTCGCTCCCATCACCGGCAACACCGTCCGCCCCAGCTGCTGTGAGGCCGCTGCTGCGTCTGCTGCGGGATCGTCGAGTGTGTCCGCCTTCGTCAGCACGACGACGGTCCCGTCCAGAACACCCCTCGGCCTCGAACTCAGCAATGCCATGTCGACCGGCGACACCGCTCCCGCGATCACGTGGACGAGCACTTCGCCCTCGCTGTTGTCCGTCCTGCCCTCGCGCCATCGGACATCGAAGCCGTCGGCGTCGAGCGGCACCGACTCGAGAACGGCGAGAACAGCGGATTTCCCGACGCCGGCGCGGCCGGTCACCCGTGCGGTCAGCGGCAGCAGGCGATCGTGGACGGCGTTTTCGACGGCCTCGCGTGCGTCGGTCGACGCGACCCGGTCACGCAACAGGCCCAGACCGGCCTCGGCGACATCCATGATCGATTCCCCCCAGAACGATCCCGCCGCCACTTTCCGGACGCGACGCACAGCCCCCTGCTGCGGCACCGATTCTGGCACATGCGGGCGCTCGCGAGCCGATCGAAACGAATTGCATCGTTGTAATTAGTCGGGTGCGTCCCACCGCTGATCAGCGGTTGGACGGCAAGTCTCAACTTCAACTCGAGACCCACCTGTCACACGCCCCGTCGATGCGCGACAATGGACCGGTGAACGAGCCCCAGGACACCTCTGTCGACACCGAGGAGAACGCCGTGCAGACCCAGGAACGGGGCTCACGGCTCTACCCACGCGTGACGAGTTTCCGCTCTCGGCGCGGAGCGCTGACCGAGGCGCAGCAGACCACCTGGGACAGCCTGTGGCCGCGCATCGGCCGCGACGTCGCCGACGAGCAGATCGACATCGACGCCTGGTTCGGGCGCAGCGGCCCGGCGATCCTCGAGATCGGCTCGGGTACCGGCACGGCCACCACGGCGATGGCCTCGGCCGAGCCGCACGTCAACCTCATGGCCGTCGAGGTCTACCGCCCCGGCCTGGCGCAGACACTGCAACAGATCGAACGAGAAGGCATCGAGAACGTTCGATTGCTGCGCGGTGACGCGATGGACGTGCTCGAGAACATGCTGTCCTCGGAGTCGCTCACCGGCGTCCGCGTCTTCTTCCCCGACCCGTGGCCCAAGGTTCGGCACCACAAGCGTCGGCTGCTGCAGGGGCCGACTTTCGCGATGATCGCGGATCGGTTGAAGCCCGGTGGCGTTCTGCACGTGGCAACCGATCATGCCGAATACGCTGAGTGGATTGCCGAGGCCGGGAACGCCGAGCCCGGTTTGACCGTTCTCGATTGGGAATCGCCCATGACACACGAGCGACCGGTGACCAAGTTCGAGGGCAAGGCACAGCTGGTCGGTAGCTCGGTGACGGAATTGATCTGGGGAAAGAAGACAGCATGAGCGTCAGTACGGACATGCCCGACACCGTGGTCGACCCCTCAGAACTCGGCGCCATCGGTGAAACGCGCCACAGCAAACGCGTCCTGCTGGTCTGGGATGCCCCGAACCTGGACATGGGACTGGGCGCAATTCTGGGTGGCCGACCCACCGCCGCCTACCGTCCGCGCTTCGATGCCCTGGGCCGATGGCTGCTCAGCCGCACCGCCGAACTCTCCGCCTCGGGCACCGCGACGCTCGAACCCGAGGCCACGGTGTTCACCAACATCGCCCCCGGCAGCGCAGATGTCGTCCGACCCTGGGTCGAAGCATTGCGTAACGTGGGTTTCGCGGTGTTCGCCAAGCCCAAGGTCGACGAAGACAGTGACGTCGACGCAGACATGCTCGACCACATCGACTTCCGCAACCGTGACGGCGGCCTTGCCGGTGTCATGGTCGCGTCCGCCGACGGTCAAGCGTTCAAGGGGCCACTGGAGGCCATCGCAGCGACCGGAGTGCCCGTACAGGTACTGGGATTCCGGGAGCACGCAAGCTGGGCTGTCACGTCGGACATCCTGGAATTCCTCGACCTCGAGGACATCCCGGGCGTCTTCCGTGAGCCACTGCCTCGGGTGAGTCTCGATTCGCTCCCCGACGAGGGCGCGTGGCTGCAGCCCTTCCGACCGCTGTCCGCCCTGCTCGTCGGGCGCCAAGGAGTTTCTTAAGTGTTCGCCAGATGGGGAGACATCGTCTACCGGCTGCGGTACACCGTTATCGGTGTCATGGTGGCCGGACTGCTGGGCTTCGCCGCCTACGGTCTCGATCTCAACAGCCATCTCAGTCAGAGCGGTTGGGACGATCCGACGTCGGAATCGGCTGAGGCTGCCCGTCTGGCAGACACGACCTTCGGTCGCGACAAGCAGGGCGACGTCATCGTCCTCTACACCGCTCCCGAGGGCTCGACCATCGATGATCCGGCGTTCCAGTCGGCGATCACCGACAACTTGAACTCTCTGGTTGCCGACCATCCGGACCAGATAGAGAAGATCAACGGCACGTACTTTCCCGGGACGGGCGCGCCCAACCTCGCTGCACTCGGCACCACCGACAAACAGCACGCCATCGCCAGCATCGCCATCGCCGGAGCCAACGACACCGAACTGACCAACAACTTCCAGGCCGTCAAGGATGTCTTCTACATCGACGGCGTGGACGTGCAGGTGACAGGCCTGCAGGCCGTCGCGGGGGCATTGCAGTCGACG
>NZ_LVCU01000160.1:0-42560 GCF_001647185.1 Rhodococcus sp. EPR-147 | reverse complement strand
TCGGTGGTCTGTTGCTGTTCCCGCAGGGCTTCCTCAAATCGGTCGCCTACGGCTCCATCGCCACCGTCGCGCTCGCAGCCCTGACGGCCATCACGATCCTGCCCGCGATGCTCGCCATTCTCGGCCCTCGCGTCGACGCGCTCGGTCTGAAGTTCATGCGCAAGACCAAGTCGAGCGAGGAGATCGAGAACGGCATGTGGGGCCGCCTCACCCGCTGGGTGATGCGCAACCCCGTCAAGGTCACCGTGCCCATCGTGCTCGGCCTGGTGCTCCTGACGCTGCCCGTCGGCAACATCAAGTTCGGCGGTATCAACGAGACCTATCTGCCTCCGGACAACGTGACCCGCGAGGCGCAGGCCGAGTTCGATTCGCTCTTCCCCGGCCAGCGCACCGAGCCGATCAAGCTGGTGATCAGCAACGCACAGGGGCCCAACCTCGCAGCGATCACCAACCAGGCCAACAATGCGCCGGGATTGATCGAGCAGTTCACTCCCAACGGGGCCAGCAAGGACGGCATCATCGTCTTCAAGGCCGGACTGGTCGATCGCAACGACTCCAAGCCCGCCATCGACTTCCTGCGCAGTATCGACGTGCCCGAGGGAGCGTCGGTTCTCGTCGGCGGTACGCCTGCCATCGAGCAGGACTCCATCAGTGCACTCATCGACAAGCTGCCGTTGATGGCCGTGCTCGTGGTGTTCATCGTGACGCTGTTGATGTTCCTGACGTTCGGATCGTTGGTGTTGCCGATCAAGGCGGTGCTCATGACCGTCCTGGGCCTCGGTGCCACCATGGGCATATTGACGTGGATATTCATCGACGGCAACGGGGCGGGGCTGATGAATTTCACCCCTGGTCCGATCATGGCTCCGGTGCTGGTGCTGATCATCTCGATTGTGTTCGGCTTGTCCACGGACTACGAGGTGTTCCTGCTCTCCCGGATGGTCGAAGCACGCGAAAAGGGTGCCAGCACAAGCGAAGCCATCCGCATCGGAACCTCGCATACCGGACGCATCATCACCGCCGCGGCCCTGATCCTCATCGTCGTCACCGGAGCGTTCGCGTTCTCCGACCTGGTGATGATGAAGTACATCGCCTACGGCATGATCGCCGCCCTCATCATCGACGCCACCCTCATCCGCATGTTCCTCGTGCCCGCCACGATGAAACTGCTCGGCGACGACTGCTGGTGGGCCCCGCAGTGGATGAAGCGAATCCAGCAGAAACTCGGACTCGGCGAGACCATCCTCGAGGACGAGCTTCTCCCCATGGAAGACGTGCCCGAGCTCGCGCTCGCAGGCGGTGCACCGTCGAGTACCGTCGCGCCGCCGATGCGCCCGGCACCGCGCCGCAACGAGCCGCTCACCGAGCCCATTCCGGTGGGCGCACCGCATGGTGGGGGTCCCATTCGGGCGACCCACGCCGCGAAGGAAGAATCCCGACGCAGTGTGACGGGACGTCCGGCAACCCCACCGGAGCCGACCCGTGCGGCACCGACCACACCTCCGGCACCGGCTGCGCGCCCGACTCCTCCCCAGGGCCAGACTCCTACCCAGGCCCAGACTCCTCCCCGGGCCCAGGCTGCTCCGCAGGACCGACCCGCTGCTCGGCCCGCCCCGAGCCGGCCGGTGGCACCGCGCCCGACCGTCGAGCCGGAGCCGACCCAGGCAGCAGAGATCGTCCGGCCCGCACCGCCGGTCAACCCGGTGGCTGCTCCCCCGTCGGCGGAGCCGCCTCGTGCACCGAGCGCACCGCGTCCGACCGTCGAGCCGCCGAGCCGAACCCGTGCTGCTCGCGCACCTCGCGCGGAGGAACCGGATTCGCGTTCCATCGAGAGCTGGCTCGCCGACCTGCGAGCACCCAGCGCATCACCGCCCCCGAGCACACCGCGCAACGGCTCGACCGCGAACGGTACGAACCACAACGGTTCGACTGCGAACGGCTCGGACCACAGGGGTGACGACGAGAGCAGCTCGCCGCAGAACGGTTCCGAACGCAACGGGCACAGCGGCGTCGAGTCCGAACGCAACGGCACCGAGCCGAACGGCACCGAACGCAACGGCAGCAACGGGTCCGCGTCGAGCGAGACACCGTCCGAGAAGCCGTCGGGCCGTCGGGCCGCACCGACCGCCGAGGGCGGCGACAGCGGTCGTCATCGCGGCGGGGAGAACGGACACGTTCTCAGCGTCAGTGAACTACTCGCGCGCGAGCGCAACCGTTCACGCTGACCCCGATGTGATTGGGGCGAAACAACTCCCGAGAACTCCTGACCCCACCCCCGCACCGCGTCAATGAACCACTGCACCGTCGAGACGCATGCAGTGGTCCATTGACGCAGCAGGGGGATCAGCGGGAAACTGCCGCACTTTCTCGGTCCGCGAACACCTTGGCGTATCGGGTACCGGCGATCAAGAGCAGCAATCCCACGGCGATGAAGGCGATGACTCGGAAGAGTCCGTCCAGAGCGACGAGGTCGAACAGAAACAGTTTCGCGATGGCTGCGGCGGTCAAGGACAGTCCGGCCAGCAGGGCCAGATGAGCGTGGGTGACGCTGCGCAGCCCGAAGGCCAGTAGCGCGAAGGCTGCGATCATCCACTCGATGGTTGCCGCGGTGTGGCCTGCGGTGAATCCTGTTGTTTCGCCGCCGATTCCGATGCCGAGGGTCACCGTTGCCGTCGTCAAGCCGTACAGGGCAAGTACGCCGGAGACGATGCCGAGGGTCTGCAGTCCGTCGTCGACCAGTTTCAGTTCGGCCAGCACGTAGACGAAAGCGAGTGCCGTTGCAGCGAGGAGGATTCCACCGAGAGAGATACCGACACTGCCGACGGCTAGATCGGAGTCGAGCAGCGCCTGCGGCGGGCTGACCGAGACGAACATCAACGTACCGATCACGCCGAATCCGCTGCCGATCGAGTATGCGAGAGTCGAGCGGGTGCTGTGGGCCACCGCGATCAGAGCCGAGGCGACTGCGAACATCACGACCGGGCGAATCTCGAGGGTCGTCGACTCGACTGCGGCCTGCAGCGTCGCCAGGGCTCCGACCACCGCGACGGTGATGCGAGCGTGCCCCGGCAACCAGTTCACCAGAATCACGATCGCCAGAGCCGCAGCAGCAAGAACCAACTGGAGGGCGACGGTGGCCCCGCGATCGAAAACGTCGGCGGAGACCAGCACGGGCAGAGACGTGAGAGCGATCATCACGGTGGCGACCACATCGGAGACGTTGCGGCGCAACAACTCCAATGACGTGCCGATGCCGAGGAGGGCTACCGCCACGACGACCAGGAACAGCCGGAGGTCGCCGGTGGATCCGGACAGATCGGCACTCGCGATGGCAGCCAGTACCGCGCCGACGAGCGGTACGGTCCGAACGGCCTGCAGAAGTTGCCAATTCCGACCGATCTGCGCCGGGAAACTCGAGACGTAGGTGGCGACGAGGAACGCGATCAAGGTCAGGGTCAGGCCGTCGGTCAGCACCGGTCCGCACACTGCGACACCGGCGAGGATCAGCACCGCCATCGGCTGCGACTTCCACTGCACTGCGAGTGCCGTTCCGGCTGCGGCAATTCCGAATGCGGTGATCAGACCGAGCACGGGATCGAGCCAGCCGTACAGGACGGATGTCGCGAGTACATCGAGATACAGGCCCGCGATGCCGGTGGCGGCGAGGGCGATCCCGCCGACGCGTCCACCCGAGCGACCGAAGACACGGACGCCCGCACCGATCAGCGCGAGTGAGAACACTGCGCCCGCCGCGACCCTCAGCGGAGGGCCGAACCACCCGGCCTGGGCGGCGAGAACGAGCAGCATCACGACACCGACGAGAGTGACGCCTGCGCCGGCGACAGCCAGCAGGCGGCTGATGACACCGTCACGCTGCCACCACGGTTCCCGCGGTGGAGCCGGGGGCCTGGGTGCGACGACCGGTCCCCTCGGCGGCGTGGGGTAGGGCGGGGCAGGCTGGGGCCGAACCATCTGCTGTCCCATCGGCTGACGGACAGCTTGGCCGAACGGCTGACCGTAGGGCTGCGGGGGCAACGACGGTGGCGCCACCGGCGGCGGAACGGCAGGGGCTGGAGCAGGGGCCTGACGAGGAGCGGCACCCGCGGCACCGAGTTGCGACTGCAGTGTCTGCAGATCGACGGCCACCTGGCGCATGTGGTCGCCCAGGGAATCGAAGCGGCTGGACAGTCGCGCGACGAGTTGCGGATCCAGCCCGGAGTTCTGGGAAGAAGTCATGGGTTCGATCCTGCGACCGTCGCGGCCGAAAAGCGTGAGTAGTGCTACTCGGATTCCTCGAGTAGAAGCGCCTCTCTAGCCGAACATGCGGCGGAACGAGCTACCGAACGGATGCTTGGCGGTCACCGAGCCCAGGCGGACCTTGCCCGAGACCACGAGGTGCAGTGGCCCGTACGGCGGGCCGGTGCGGACCTTGTTGGTGGCGCTGCCCGCCACCGTGTCGACACCGTTGAGATCGACGGTCGCCTCGGTCGGCACGATCAGGGTCACGGTGCTGCAGTAGTCGTCGACGTGTATTTCGACCACCTGGGTGGACATGACTGCCTGGGTGAAGTCGAGTGTCACCGTGGACATGCGGGTGGCGAGGCGCAGGTTCGACGGCACGTTCCACGGGCCCTTGCGGGTGATGGTGGACATGGTGCCGCGCAGTGTGTCCGACGCGCCGCTGCCGTGCCCCCAGTGCTCCTGAACGACGCGGCGCGGGGTCGGTTGCGGGGTGGGCGCGGCGAAGGCTCTCGGTGCCGGGCGATGTTCCTCGGCGATCTGCATCCCGGGCAGGTCGGCGAGAACAGAGTTCAGTTCACCGCGGGTCTTCGACGCCAATGCGGTGTCCATTCGCTCGGTGAACTCACCGAGCGAGAGCATGCCCTGGCCCACGGCGCGCTGCAGCAGCTCTCCGACGTGCTCGCGTTCGGCATCGGACACTCGTAGATCCCTTGCCTCCATGTGATCAGGGTAGCGAAGATCTCACGCTGCGCGACCGCCCAGGACGGAGAGCATTCCGGACACCGACGCGGGCCATCCGAACTGTTCGGCGCGCAACCTGGCGGCGATGCGGCGGCCGTCGACCGGCAATTCGAGTACTCGTTCTATCTCGGCGGCGAATCCGTCTGCGGTGTTCTCGGAGGATCCACCGCAGTGCGGGGTGACGATCTGCGCCAGCGCCGAGGTCTCGGAGACGACGACGGGCGTACCTGCGGCGAGCGATTCCAACGCGGCGAGCCCGAATGTCTCGTGCGGTCCCGGCGCGAGAGCGATGTCCGCGGAAGCCAGCAGGGCTGCGACGGCCGCTCTGCCGTCGACGAACCCGAGGAATTCGACGGGTAGACCGCGGGCGCGTCGTTCGAGGCCGGCTCGGCGGGGGCCGTCGCCGGCGATGACGAGCCGTGCCCGCATTCCCGAATCACAGAGTGCAGCAAGCGAATCGATGCTTCTCTCGACGTGTTTCTCCACCGACAGTCGGCCGCAGTGCACGAGCAGCCGGTCGGCGCTGCCCAGCCATGCGGACCGTTCGCCGGCAATGCGGCGACGCGGATGGAAGAGGTCGAGATCCACACCGAGCGGTACCCGTTGCACGTTCCGAACGCCGATGCGCTCGAACTCCTGTTGCGCGAACTCGGTGGTGCACACGACGGCGTCGTACTGTTCGGCGGTACGCCGGTTGGCCAGATCGGCCAACGGACGGGCGCAGCGCATCGGCATCGTCTGGGCGAGCAGTCGGTCCAGGCGTTCGTGGGAGATCATCACGCTCCGTACGTCTCGACGCGCTGCCCAGCCGCCCATGCCGCGCAGCGTCAGACGGTCCGATACCTCGATCACGTCGGGCCGCAGTCCGGCTGCCACCGAGGACACCCGGCGCGGGTCGGCCACTCGATACCCACCGGTGAGCGGGATCTGCGGTGCAGGCACCTCGATGCGCACCACTCCCGACGGCAGAAGCGTCTCGCTCCGTCGATCTCCCGGCACGATCAGAATCACCTCGTGGCCGCTCGCGACGTACCCCGATCCGAGCTGGTCGACGGCCGTCCGCAATCCCCCGGACCTCGGTCCGTAGAAGTTGGCGAGTTGGACGATGCGCACTCGACCAGTCTTCCCAGCGACAAGTCCGCCCGACGGCGCGGCGATGGATGGTGACCGAACCTTCGCGGAATTTCTGTGTGGGGATCGCTACCAACGGGTAGGTGGAACAGATGCGAGTGACACTGCAATCCACCGGTAACGCCCCCGCCGCCGAGGTCTGGGAGCGCTACATGGAACCGACGGCCTGGAGAACCTGGGCACCGCAGATCATCGGCGTCGAGTACCGCGGCGAGCGGCTGGACGCCGACACCACCGGCCGAGTACTGGGGCCGTTGGGCGTGCCGATCGACTTCCGGGTGCATTCGGTCGACGAGCAGTCGTGGACGTGGGCGTGGTCGGCGTGGTTCCAGAACCAGGCCATCGGGGTCGACCTGACGCACGGCGTGGTCTCACGCCCCAGCGGCACCAGGGCGTGGCTGACGATCGACGGCCCACTGCCGCTGGTTCTGCCGTACGTGCCGGTCGCCAAGTTCGCGCTCGGCAGGTTGTGCGCCCAGTAGCTACTCGGACCGTGTGACGGTCTTCTCGTCCGACTTGTCGGCGACGTCGGTCGGCTCGGGCGTCGGTAGCGAAGAATCCTCACCCGACCCGTCCAGATGGCCGTCGAATTCGTCGATCGCCTCGTCACGCTCGTCGCCGGTCTGATCGAGATCGGCGTCGACACCCTTCGAGTGCTTCGCCGGGTCGACGGTGGTGTCCACTGATTTTTCGTTGTCGGTCATGGGATGCAGAGTGCCCCTGAGCTACCGACGCAAACCCTCACAGCCCTTTTTCGATGACGTATCGGGTCAGTTCGACGCGGTTGGCCAGTTGCAATTTTCGCAGGGTCGCCTGGACGTGATTTTCGACGGTGCGATGGCTCAGCGTCAGTCGGGTCGCAATCTGCTTGGCGCTCAGACCCTTTGCGACCAGGCGTAGCACTTCGGTTTCGCGGTCGGTCAGCGTCGGACGGGTGTCGGATTCCGGTTGCGGCGACGACGACATCCGCCGGAACTCTCCGAGCACCAGGCCCGCGAGGCCGGGAGTGAACACCGCCTGCCCGGCCGACGTGGCGCGGACCGCGTCGAACAGTTCCTCGGCCGATGCACTCTTGACCAGGTAACCAGTCGCTCCCGCCTTGATGGCGTCGAGCACGTCGTTGCGTTCCGCGGACGCCGAGAGCACGAGGATTCTCGTCTGCGGCGATGCCTCCAGGACGGCGAAGGTGGCGTCGGCTCCGTTGCCGTCCGGCAGATGCATGTCCATCAGCACGACGTCGGGAGTGGTGGCTCGCGCGCGGCGGCCGGCAGCGGCGACACCGTCTGCCGTGGCGACAACCCTGAATCCGGCAGCGTCGAGATCTCGGGCGACGCCGTCGCGCCACATCGGGTGATCGTCGACGACCATCACCGCGATGTCGGCATTCGTGTCCTCGGTCATCGAAGTCCCTTCGTTCGAGGAATGCGGATCTCCCATTCGGTTCCCTCGCCCTCCTCGGTGTCGAGTATCGCAGTACCCCCGAGAGATTCGACGCGGCCGAGTATCGATTTCGAGACGCCCATCCGGCCTTCCGCTTCGGCGGCGGCGAGCCGTCCGGCCGGGATTCCGCGGCCGTCGTCGCGAATGCTGACGATCAATTCCCCGTCGACGTCCTCGAGCAGCACGTAGGCCTTCGCATCGGCACCGGCGTGCAGCTCGACGTTGGACAGTGCGGTCGCCACGACAGCGGCGAGCTCCTCGGCGACGTCGGAGTCGACGAGCACCGGATCGGCCGGAGTCGAGACAGCCACTGAGGAACCCGCCTGAGTTCGCAGCAGCGCCCGCACGTCGACGATCGAATCGGCGTGATCGCCACGCGGAGCCGCCTGTTCCGAGATCAGCACCCGCAGAGCGACCTCCTGCTCGCCGGCCAGCTCGGCGAGTTCGGCTGCCGGCCCGCCTATTTCGAGCCCGCGCCGTCGCACCAGAGCCAGTACCTGCAACACTCCGTCGTGCACCTGCCGCGCCAGCCGTTCCCGCTCTTCGGTGATTGCCGCCGACCGTGCTGCCCGACGCAGTTCTTCGTGGGCCCGCCGGGCGGTGTTCGACGCCATCCCCAGCGCCAGTCCGGCCGAGAGCAGCACCGGGGCGGTGGCGTCGGACCAGAGGTCGGAGTCGAAGCGGTCGCGGACGAGTGCGCTGACCACCGACATCGCCACTCCCGACGCGATCCCGCCCTTGGGGCCCAACAGGATTGCGGCGGAGATGACCGCGTTGGTGGCCCACAGTGTGGTCGGCAATGTTTGCCGGGTGCTGTACCAGTCGTAATCGGCCACCAGCCGTGTCGACGCCATCAGGGCGACGACGATGATCTGATCGGCGAGTACCACCTGCCAGCGCGGAAGCGATGCGCGCGCGAGCATCAGAGCCGACGCCCCCGACCACACGGCCATCGACGCCACCAACATCCAGCTCAACCGCGGATTGGTGTAGTTGTCGACGGTGGCCACCTGGTAGCCGACGGCGTAGACGAGGGTGACCAGCCGAAAGACCTGGGAGGCACGCCACAGCGGGGTGTCGGGATCGGACGAGGTGAGCGTGGTCCCGACCCGATCAGCCGTCTGCATCGGTCTTCTTGTTCGGAGTCTTCAACTTTCCCTTGGGGAGTCGCTCCGGCTCGTCGCTTCCGGGAGGAGTGTGCGGGTCGCTCGGCTCGGCGGAGTACAGCGGGTCGGGCACCTCGAGTTCCTCGTAGACCTCGTCCGGGTCGGCGGCCAGCAGCGACCGCACAGCGGTGTTGAGGACGGCGACGATCGGTACGGCCAGCAGGCCTCCGACGATGCCCGCGAGCAGAATGCCGACGGTGATGGACAGGACTACCGCCAGCGGGTGCAGCCGCACGGCACGGCCCAGCAGGAGTGGTTGCAGCACATGGCCTTCGAGCTGCATGACGGCCACCACGATGCCGAGGGTGATGACCGCGGTGATCAGGCCCTTGGTGACGAGTGCGATGAACACCGCGACGAATCCGGTCAGCACCGCACCGATGATCGGTATGAACGCGCCGATGAACACCAACGAGGCCAACGGAAGTGCCAGTGGTACACCGAGAATGGCCAGCCCGGCTCCGATGCCGATGGCATCGGCGGCCGCGACGGCAACCGTCGCCCGGACGTATCCCACCAGCGACCCGAAGCCCTGGATGCCCGCGGTGCGGATTCTTCTGCGGGCCGCGGTCGGTGCCAGCCGGGTGACGAACTGCCAGATCTGATCTCCGCCGTACAGGAAGAAGATGAGGACGAAGAGTGTGAGCAACGCGCCGGTGAGTATCTCGCCGATCACCGCCGCAGTTGTCAGCGCTCCGCTGGTTACGGCCTCCTGATTGTCCTGAACGACCTTCACGAGGCTGTCCGTGGCCTGCCTGATCTGATCCTCGCTGATGTGCAGCGGGCCGTTGCTTAGCCATTCCTCGATGCCGTTGATGGACTGGGTGAACTGATCACCCACCTGCGGTAGGCCCTCGATGAACTGCTCGACGATGAAGGTCATGATGCCGGCGACGACACCGATGCTGGCGATGATCACGACGATCACCGCGACGGCGCGTGGCACTCCGCGTCGGTGCATCCAATCGACGACGGGAACGAGCATCGCCGACGCCAGGAGCGCAAGACCGAGCGGAATGACGACGGTGCTGAGTTTGGCCACCACCAGGCAGAACGTGATGAATCCGGCAAACAGGACAAGCAGTCGCCATGTCCATTCCGCGCCGACCCGCACCAGCGGATGCACCGAATCCGCAGCCGAACCGGGGCCCGGGGACGCCCCCGTACCTTGCGCCCGCAACTCGTCGGTGCTCACCCGCTAAATTTAACCCGTGCTGGCATCTTTCCGAGCGGTCTCGCTCACCCTGAAGAGTCGCTGGCCGCTCTATATGCTCTCGATGCTCATCGCCAACGTCTTCGGTGCGGTACTCGTGTTCGCCTTCGTGCGATACGGCCTGCCCATCCCCGAATCGCAATCGATCGTCGCCGACCGCGTCCGCAACGTGTACATCTTCGGGGCGTACCTCCTGGTGGCCTTGGTCGTCAGCCTGATCTACGCGTACTTCCTCCTGCGCTCGGTGATCCGGTGGCAGCTCCGCGGTGGCCCACCCACCCGCAAGGAGCAGATGACGACGCTGCACGCGCCGCTGCGTCAGGCGATCGTTCACCTCATTCTGTGGATCATCGGCGGCATCATCTTCGTGCTGTTGACCATCGCGGAGATGCCGTCGTTGTCCATCGCCGTCATCGTCACCGTCGGTATGGCGGCCACCGTGACGTTCGGATTCACCTACATGCTCGGCGAGCGCATCCTGCGACCGGTCGCGGCCCTGGCGTTGAGCGAGGGCAGATTCGACCGCACGATGACCCCCGGCGTCGGTACCCGCATGGCGATGACCTGGGGCCTGGGCACCTTGATGCCCGTCATCGGCATCATTCTGCTGTGCGCCACGCAGCTGACCACCGATCTGGTGTTCTCCCCCAACGCGCTCGCCGTGGCCATCATCCTGCTCAGCGTGCTGGCCATCGTGCAGGCATTCGTACTCTCGATGCTGACCGCGAGCCAGATCTCCGACCCGATCAGTCAGCTGCACAGCGCCATCGAGCGAGTTCAGCGCGGCGAGACCGATGTCGAGGTCGACGTGTTCGACGGTTCCGAGATCGGACGCCTACAGGTGGGCTTCAACCGCATGATGGAGGAATCGGCAGAACGACGCGTCCTACGAGAGTTGTTCGGCCAGCACGTCGGTGAGGACGTGGCGCGTCGGGCATTGCAGTTCGGAACCGAGCTCGGCGGCGAGACACGATTCGTCGCAGTGCTGTTCGTCGACATGGTCGGCTCCACCGCCACCGCCTCCGAGCGCCCACCGAGCGAGGTCGTGGTGTTGCTCAACGAGTTCTTCCGGGTGGTCGTCGACGTCGTCGGACGCCATCACGGGTTCGTCAACAAATTCATGGGCGACGCGGCCCTCGCGATCTTCGGTGCCCCACTGGATCGTCCCGACGCGCCGACCGCCGCGCTCGCCGCCGCGCGTGAACTGCGATTCGCGTTGGACGAGATCACCGGCCTCGACATCGGCATCGGCGTATCGGCAGGACTGGCCGTCGCAGGCAACATCGGTGCGTCGGAGCGCTTCGAGTACACGGTCATCGGAGACCCGGTCAACGAGGCGTCGCGACTGACCGAGCTGGCAAAACTGCGTCCCGGACGCGTCCTGGCGTCGACCTCGGCCCTGTACTTCGCCGACGACGAGGAACAGGAACAGTGGGAGCTGGGAGACCAGGTACAACTACGTGGTCGACGACGTGCCACCCATCTGGCCTGGCCGGTGGAGTATCCCGACTCCTCTTCCAGCGACGGTTAGTCTGACAGGGTGCCCGACCCGAGCTCCACCAGCGGACCCGCAGTACGGCGTCCGCGCAACCGACTCCGGTGGGTCAAGTGGATCGCCGGAATCGCCCTGGTGGCCCTGCTGGTGGGCGAGGCGATCTACCTCTGGCCGCGGCTGCACGAATCCTGGACCGCCGTCCGCGAAATCCACTGGGGTTGGCTGGCGGCCTGCGTCTTCGCCCAGGCCGTGTCGCTGAGTGCATTCGGCCGAGTGCAGAAGCAACTGCTCGATGCAGGCGGTGTGAAGGTACGCCAACGCAAGTCCGTGTCCGTCATCTACGGCAGCACCGCAATGGCGCTCACCCTCCCCGCAGGCCAGGTGTTCTCCACCGCGTTCACCTACCGCGAGACCCGCCGCTGGGGTGCGAGCCCGGTCGTCGCGTCGTGGCAACTGGCCATCTCGGGCGTGATCGCCGCTGCCGGTCTTGCCGTCCTCGGCGTGGCAGGCGGACTGGTGGTCGGAAGTTCGTTCAACACCTTCACGCTGGTTCTGCCGATCGCCGGTGTCATCGCGATCGTCGTCGCCGTTCGCTACATCTCGAACCATCCGCAGTCGATCAAGAACATCGCGCGCTGGGGACTGCGTCGATACAACGCGTTCCGCAACCACGAGCTCGACGCCGGTGCCGAGGGCATCGACAAGATCATCGGTCAGATCCAGTCCGTCCAACTCGGCAAGCGCGACGGCGCGCTCACTCTGTCGTGGTCCGCCGTGCATCGACTCGCCGACGTCGCCTGCCTGGCGTTCGCATGCTTCGCCGTCGGCGCGGATCCCCGGTTGTCGGGATTGCTGATCGCGTTCGCTGCGGGCAAGGCCGTGGGATCGGTTCCTCTCGCACCCGGCGGCCTGGTGGTGGTCGACGCGACCCTCATCGCGTTCCTCACCAGTGCTGCCTCGATCAGCGCATCGCAGGCCGTGGCCTCGGCGTTGGTGTATCGCGGCGTGAGCTTCATTCTCGTCGCCATCGTCGGATGGATCGTGTTCCTCGTGCTGTTCCGGGGGCATCAGCACGCCGATCTGGAATTCGACATCGCGCTGGAACAGCAGGAGACCGCAGCGCTCGAGCAGCAGGAGACCGCCGAGCTGCGGCGCACCGAGGGCATCCGCGACACCAAGGGCGATCCGGAACCCGCGTAGCTACCCCGCGCGGTATGGCGTCCGTCACTTCCTGTTCATCCGGAATATATACGGACCCCGGTCCGCTTGTGTACTATGAGTTTGAACCTTCAACCCATCTAGGAGTCCTCATGACCACCGCCATCGCACTGCCCGAGCTCACCGCAGGCACCTGGGCCATCGACGCAACCCACTCCACCGTCGGATTCACCGTCCGCCACCTTGTCGTCAGCAAGGTCCGTGGCCGCTTCCAGAACTTCAGCGGCACCATCACCGTCGACGCCGACGGCACCCCGTCCGTCGACGCCGAGATCGACGTCGCGTCCATCACCACCGACAACGCGCAGCGCGACGGCCACCTCAAGACCGCCGACTTCTTCGAGGTCGAGAAGTTCCCCACCGCGACGTTCAAGTCCACCTCGGTCAAGGCCGACGGCGGAGACTTCGTCGTCACCGGCGACTTCACCCTCCACGGCGTCACCAACTCCATCGACCTGAAGCTCGAGTTCAACGGCGTCAACGCCGGCATGGGCAACGGACCGGTCGCCGGCTTCGAGGCCAGCACCGTCATCAACCGCAAGGACTTCGGCATCAGCATCGACATGCCCCTCGAGGGTGGCGGCGCTGTCGTCGGCGACAAGATCACGCTGAACCTCGAAATCGAAGCGGGCCTGCAGGCGTAATCCCGCCCCGCATCACCCCTCCCCCGCCGGATCAATGCGACTTCGTTGCAGTCCAACTGACTGAAACCCACATTGATCCGCCCTGGGTGGACCCGCGAAAGGCCCGCACCGCAATCGTCGGTGCGGGTCTTTCGCCGTCGGTGTCTACAGTGGTGCGCGTGAAGTTTCGTTCTCCCGTAGTTGCCGGCGTCCTCGATCTGGCCATGGTTCTGCTGTTCGCCGCGATCGGTCGGCGCAGTCACGCCGAGGCCACCGCACTGTCCGGCCTGTTCCACACCGCCTGGCCGTTCGTCGTCGGTGCCGCCATCGGCTGGGTCGTCGCGTTTGCGCTGTACCGCAACAAGTTCGACGCTTTTCTCATCGTTCCGACGGGCATCGTCGTGTGGGTGATGACGGTTGTCGTGGGCATGGTGCTGCGTGCACTGACCGGGCAGGGAACAGCCGGGTCGTTCATCGTCGTGGCAACGCTGGCCACGGCAGTTCTGCTACTGGGCTGGCGTGCACTGGCGAAATTCGTGCCGAGCGTTCGTTGACGCCGAGTTCGTCGGGAACGGCCTCGACGCGATAGGATGATCCACGGTGCGCCGGGAAGTCTGGTCGGCAACAACTCTGTGCTGCGTACCCACTGTCTGATATTCGGTCGGTTCGCAGCTCGACGAAGCTACCGAAAGGCGTTCTCTCCGTGACAGATTCATCAACCCCGAAAACGCGATTGCCGCTGTTCTCCCGGGGCTCCTGGTCCGAGGCAGATCGCGTCGCACAGATCCTCCGCAAGGAGACCGTCGGTGGCGCACTGCTCCTCGTCGCCACCCTCATCGCCTTGGTCTGGGCCAACTCACCGTGGTCCGCTGCCTACGACTCGCTGATGAGCACCCGCGTCGGACCGTCGGCGCTGCATCTCGATCTGACGCTCTCGACGTGGGCCGCCGACGGACTGTTGGCCATCTTCTTCTTCGTCGTCGGACTCGAACTGAAGCGAGAATTCGTCGCAGGCGATCTCCGCGATCCCGCACGTGCGGCCCTTCCTGTCGCCGCGGCGATCGGCGGAATGGCAGTTCCGGCAGTCATTTTCGTGCTGATCAACCTCGGCACCGGAGACGGCGCACTGCTCGGTTGGGCAATCCCCACCGCGACCGACATCGCGTTCGCCGTTGCCGTGCTCGCCGTGATCAGCACCCACCTGCCGACCGCGCTGCGTACCTTCCTACTGACGTTGGCTGTGGTCGACGACCTCCTGGCCGTCAGTGTCATCGCCATCTTCTACACCGACGACATCAACTTCATCGCGCTCGGCCTGACACTGATTCCGCTCGCCCTGTTCGCGGTGGCCGTACAGATGCGCGTCCGCTCGTGGTGGATTCTCATCCCGCTGGCGGTCGTGACCTGGGTACTCATGCACGAGTCCGGCGTTCACGCCACCGTCGCGGGCGTGCTGCTCGGCTTCGCTGTTCCCGTGATGCGCAGCAAGGCCAACGGTGGTCCCGAAGCGGGCCCCGGCCTCGCCGAGCACTTCGAGCACAAGATTCGGCCGATCTCGGCGGGCATCGCGGTGCCCCTCTTCGCATTCTGCGCGGCCGGTGTGACCGTCGGCGGATTCTCCGGCCTGGCCAGCGCACTGACCGATCCGATCGCCATCGGCATCATCGCCGGCCTCGTCATCGGTAAGGCCATCGGCATCTTCGGCACCACCTACCTCGTATCCCGTTTCACCCGGGCGACGTTGGACGCCGGACTGAAATGGCTCGACGTCCTGGGCGTCTCGATGCTCGCGGGTATCGGATTCACCGTCTCGCTGCTGATCGGCGACCTTGCCTTCGGCGAGGGAACTCAGCGCGACGACCACGTCAAGGTCGGCGTCCTCACCGGTTCGATCATCGCGGCATCGTTGGCCGCCATCATCCTGCGCAGCCGCAACAAGGCCTACCGCGACATCCACACCGAAGAGACCCGCGACGACGACCACGACGGCATCCCGGACGTGTATCAAAAGTAGCCAGCGCTGGAATCCGGACCGCTGCGGTGACACGATGAGTCCGTGAGCGAGACCGTGCGCGAACTGTTGACCCGGCACATCGACGCTGGACTGATGCCGGGGGCAACGGCGCTCCTGGGTGGCCCCGATGCGGAACCCGTCGCGGTCGGGTCATCGGCGGTCGGCGGTCCACCGATGGCGGTCGACGCACTGGTCCGGATTCAGTCGATGACCAAGATCGTCACCGGCGTGGCCGCCCTGCGGCTCGTGGAGGCGGGCCGGCTGACGCTCGACGACGACGTCGTACCCTGGCTTCCCGAACTCGCCGACCGCCCTGTGCTCACCCGTCCCGACGCTGCACTCGACGACACCGTTCCGCAGGACCGGCCGATCACGTTGCGGCACTTGCTCACCAACACCAGTGGGTACGGAATTCAGATGGGAGATACCCCGCTTGCTCGGGCGATGCGGGCCAACGCCACGGAGGCCGGCCCCGCGCCGTCTCCGCTCGGCGCAAACGAGTGGTTGGCACGCATGGCGGATCTTCCGCTGACTTTTCAGCCCGGTACCGGGTGGCGCTACCACCACGGCTTCGCGATCCTCGGCATCCTCGTCTCTCGTATCGTCGGCCGGTCTCTGCAGGATCATCTCCGCGACGACCTGTTCGGGCCGCTCGACATGCCCGACACCGGACTGTGGGTACCCACCGACCGATGCCATCGCCTGACGGCGGCCTACCGGTACGAGGACGGGTCGTTGATCGAAACCGAACCCGCCGCGGGCGGACCCTGTGCGGGACCGCCCCCAGTCGACGTGAGTCACGGCGAGCTGGTGTCGACCGCGACCGATTTTCACCGCTTTCTCCGTGCGATCCCGACGTCCGTGTCGACCGAGCACCTGGAGCTGATGACACACGACCAGGTGCCCGCGTCGATCAAGACCGACGAGAGTTTCTACCCGGGCTTCTGGCCGGGTACGGGGTGGGGATTCGGCGTCTCGGTCGTCACCGAAGGAGAGCACCTCGGCCGTTACGGATGGTCCGGCGGGCAGGGCACCGACTTCTTCGTCGACCCGGACGGGACGGTCGGCATCCTGCTGACGCAGACCGAATTGTGCGAGGCCACCTTCGCGCTGCTGTCGGAGTTCCAGGAACTGCGCTGACAGGATCGACGCCGAGTCGAGTGCAGCACCTACAGTTGTCGCCGTGATCGACGATCGGTTCCCGGCATGACGAATCCGCCATCGCTCAGCCGTCGACTCGGGCTGTTCGACGCCATCGCCATCGGTGTCGGTTCGATGGTCGGAGCCGGGGTGTTCGCGGCGTTCGCTCCCGCATCGGCCGTCGCGGGCGCGGGTCTGCTGATCGGTCTCGCCATCGCCGCGGTCGTCGCGTTCTGCAACGCCACCTCGTCGGCTCAACTCGCCGCGCAGTATCCGACGTCGGGCGGAACGTACATCTACGGCCGAGAGCGGCTCGGCGAGTGGCCCGGCTTTCTGGCCGGGTGGAGCTTCGTAATCGGCAAAACCGCCAGCTCCGCAGCCATGGCGCTGGTGTTCGCGGCCTACGTCGCACCTGTCGGGTACACGAAAGTCGTTGCTGTGCTTGCCATCGTTGCGTTGACGGCAGTGATCTACTTCGGCATCACCCGCACGGCCGTGCTGACGAAGATTCTGGTCGCCGCCGTGCTCACCGTGCTCGTCGTGGGTGTCGTCCTGGGACTCACGGGCTCGATCGAGCCGAACGTCGCCGGGCTCGGCTCGTTCGCCGACAGTGGGTGGTACGGAATTCTGCAGTCGGCCGGCCTGTTGTTCTTCGCCTTCGCCGGCTACGCGCGCATTGCCACCCTGGGCGAGGAGGTCGTCCGGCCCGAGCGCACCATTCCGCGCGCCATCGTCTCCGCCCTGGGTATCGCACTACTGGTCTATGCGGTGATTGCACTGATCCTGTTGTCGGTACTGGGCTCCGACTCACTGGCGTCGTCGTCGGCTCCTCTGGTCGATCTGGTTGTGGCATCCGGACATTCGTGGGCGTCACCGCTGATGCGCATCGGCGCGGCGTTGGCCGCGCTGGGAGCCCTCCTCGCGCTGATCGCAGGCATCGGCCGCACGTCGCTGGCAATGGCCCGCCACGACGACCTGCCGTCGTATCTGACCGCGGTCCATCCCCGCTACTCGGTTCCGCATCGCGCCGAGTTCACTCTGGCAGTGATCGTCTGCGTCCTCGTTCTCGTCGTCGATCTGCGCAATGCCATCGGCTTCTCGTCGTTCGGGGTGTTGCTGTACTACCTGGTTGCGAACCTGAGCGCCCATACCCAGGACACCGAGAACCGGCGGTACCCCAAGGTTCTGCAGATCGTCGGCAGTATCGGCTGCGTCGTCTTGATTGCGACGCTGCCCGCCACCTCCATTGCCGTCGGAACCGTCGTGGTCGTGCTCGGTGTCGCCTACCGACTGATCCGCGTTCGGCAACTGTTCACTTGACGGCTGGTTCGATGAACGTCAATATAGACGCATGTCGAACCAAGACCGGTCGTCCGTCGACGGCGAGTGCTGCTCGCCGCTGATCCACGAACCCCTGACCGAGGATTGGGCCGGAGATCTGGCCCGGATGTTCAAGGCACTGGGAGATCCAGTCCGCCTGCGTCTGCTCAGCCTCGTTGCCAGCCATGCAGGCGGCGAAGCGTGTGTCTGCGATATCTCCCCCGCATTCGAATTGTCGCAGCCCACCATCTCCCATCACCTCAAGGTGTTGCGCGAGGCGGGGCTGCTCGATTGCGAACGACGCGGCACCTGGGTCTACTACTCGGTCGTTCCCGCTGCGCTGCAGCAACTGTCGGCAGTGCTGAACGCTGCGGAGTCAACGGAGGTCATGGCATGAGTACGACGACCGATACCGCCGTAGTCGGCAAGCTCTCCACCCTCGACCGGTTCCTGCCCGTATGGATCGGCGTGGCCATGGTCGTCGGCCTGATCCTCGGACGCATGATCCCCGGTCTGAACGACGCACTGTCGTCCATCTCCATCGACGGCGTGTCGCTCCCGATCGCCATCGGCCTGCTGATCATGATGTACCCGGTGCTGGCCAAGGTGCGCTACGACCGCCTCGACACCGTCACCGGCGACAAGCGACTACTGATCGGGTCGCTGGTCCTCAACTGGATCCTCGGTCCGGCCCTGATGTTCGCTCTCGCATGGCTTTTCCTGCCGGATCTACCCGAATACCGCACCGGGCTCATCATCGTCGGTCTGGCCCGATGCATCGCGATGGTCATCATCTGGAACGACCTCGCCTGCGGCGACCGAGAAGCCGCCGCGGTTCTGGTAGCGATCAACTCGGTGTTCCAGGTCTTCATGTTCGCCATCCTCGGATGGTTCTACCTGTCGGTCCTGCCCGGCTGGCTCGGGTTGGAACAGACGACCATCGAAGCCTCGCCCTGGCAGATCGCGAAATCGGTGCTGATCTTCCTCGGAATCCCGCTGATTGCGGGATTCGCCTCGCGCTTCTTCGGTGAACGCGCCAAGGGCCGCGAGTGGTACGAGGAGAAGTTCATCCCCAGGATCGCCCCGTGGGCGCTCTACGGCCTGCTGTTCACCATCGTCATTCTCTTTGCGCTGCAGGGTGATCAGATCACGTCACAGCCCTTCGACGTGGTGCGTATCGCGCTGCCTCTACTGGTGTACTTCGCGGTGATGTGGGGCGGCGGCTACGCCCTCGGTGCCGCGATGGGTCTGGGCTACGAGCGCACCACCACCCTCGCGTTCACCGCTGCAGGCAACAATTTCGAGCTCGCCATCGCCGTCGCGATCGCGACCTACGGCGCGACATCCGGGCAGGCACTCGCCGGAGTCGTCGGACCACTCATCGAGGTGCCGGTACTGGTCGGCCTCGTCTACGTCTCGCTCGCACTGCGTAAACGCTTCGCCCCGAGTTCGTCCGCGACCACAGCGACAAAGGAGTCCTGATGTCCGACAACCTTTCTCCCAGCAGCCACCGCGCCCAGCCCGAACTGTTGATGCCCCAAGCAATTCTCTCGCGCACCGCAGAGAGACTCGCTGCGGAATACGAGGGCATCTTCTCCACCCAAACCGTCGAGCGTTACGTCTTCGAGTCCTACACCGCACTGCGTCGAACCTCGAAGATTCACACGCACCTGACCACTCTGGCCGGCAAGTTCGCCGCGGACCGTCTCACTGCACTCGCCCAATCACAGGGTGACGCACCGAAACTCGTGCCCGAGGTGCTGTTCATCTGCGTCCACAATGCCGGACGCTCCCAGATGGCCGCGGCCTTGCTCGAACACCACGCACGGGGACTGGTCCACGTCCGATCCGCGGGCTCGGCCCCGACCTACGAAATCAACCCGATCGTCGTGCAGGCGATGGAAGAACTCGACATCGACCTGGGCAGCGAATTCCCCAAGCCGTTGACCGACGACGTCGTCGCCGCCGCAGATGTCGTGGTGTCCATGGGATGCGGCGATGCGTGCGCGGTCTACCCCGGCAAGCGCTACCTGGACTGGCAACTGACCGACCCCGACGGCAAATCCATCGACGAAGTGCGTCGCATCCGCGATGATCTCGACGCGCGTGTCCGCCAACTGCTCACCGAGCTGACCACCACCACCACCGTACCGGCCTGAGGCATCGGCCTCCGCGCTCGAAAGGCATACGACTCCATGTCCGACACACCCAGTGTTCTCTTTGTCTGCGTCCACAACGCCGGTCGATCTCAGATGGCCGCCGGTTTTCTGTCCCACCTCGCCGGCGATACCGTCGAAGTGCGTTCTGCCGGTAGCGCACCCGCAGAGACCATCAATTCCGCGGCGGTCGAGGCCATGGCCGAGGTCGGCATCGACATCTCGTCGCAGTCTCCGAAGATCCTCACACCCGAGGCCGTCGAGACATCCGACGTCGTCATCACCATGGGCTGCGGCGACGCCTGCCCGGTGTTCCCCGGAGTGAGTTACCGCGATTGGGCACTGGCCGATCCGGCGGGCAAAGGCGTCGAGGCGGTGCGGCCGATTCGCGACGAGATCAGAGGCCGAATCGAGGACCTGATCGCCGAACTGGTTCCGGCAAAGCAGAGTTCCGCGTCATGACGACACCCAGCGTGCTGTTCGTCTGCGTCAAGAACGGCGGCAAGTCTCAGATGGCCGCCGGTCTGATGCGTAAGGCGGCGGGCGGTTCGGTGGAGGTGCACTCGGCCGGAACGAAACCGGGAGGTGCCGTCAACGCACTGTCGGCCGAGTCTCTTCTCGAAGTCGGCGTCGACCTGTCGGGCGAAGCACCCAAGCCGATCGATCCCGATCTGCTCGCCCGCATGGACTACGTCGTCACCCTCGGCAGCGAGGCACATGTGGAACCAGTGGACGGTCCGACGTTCGAGAACTGGAACACCGACGAGCCGTCCGAGCGCGGTATCGACGGCATCGAACGCATGCGTCTGGTCCGCGACGATATTGCCGCTCGCGTCGAGGAACTCGCATCTCGCATGCGCGGCACCGACGCTTGACTCGAATGAAGTACGACGTGGTGGTGATCGGCGGCGGTCAGGCAGGACTGGCCGCCGGCTACTACCTGCGACGAGCCGGGCTCGACTTCGTCGTTCTCGACGACCAAACGCATGCCGGAGGGTCCTGGCAGGACTACTGGCCGTCGCTGCACCTGTTCTCACCGGCGGAGTACTCGAGACTTCCCGGCTGGCCGATGCCTCCGTGGCACAACGGTTTCCCACCCGCGTCTCATGTGGTCGACTACTTGCGAGCGTACGAGAAGAAGTACGAACTGCCGGTGCACCGGCCCATCCGGGTTACGGCCGTGCAGCGGGTCCCGGGCGGCTACCGAGTCGACACAGATGGTGAGTCGTACACCGCCACAGCAGTCGTCAACGCGACGGGAACATGGTCTCGGCCCTTCTGGCCGAGCTACCCGGGCATGCGTGAATTCGATGGGACCCAACTGCATGCCGCCGACTACCGCACACCGGATCGATTCGCGGGCAAGCGAGTAGGAATCGTCGGGGGCGGAAACTCGGCTGCTCAGATACTTGCCGAGATCTCCACCGTCGCCGACACCTACTGGTACACCAGCCGCGAACCTCAGTTCCTGCCCGACGACGTCGATGGGCGCGTGCTGTTCGATGTCGCCAGCGACCGCGCCCGAGCGCTGGCAGCGGGTGACTCCGATACCGGCGGGGTCGCAGGCTTGGGTGACATCGTCATGGTCCCGCCGGTGAAGGAGGCCGGGGATCGCGGCGTCCTGCAGGCCCGGCCGATGTTCACGGCGATCACAACCGACGGCGTGACGGACGGGCACACGACGGAGAAACTGGATGCGATCGTCTGGTGCACCGGCTTTCGGCCCGCGCTGCGGCATCTGCAGCCGCTGCACCTGCACACCGACGGACCTCGGATCACGTTGGAAGACAATCATATTCACGACGAGTCGACCCTTATGTTCCTGGGGTACGGCGACTGGACCGGACCGGCATCGGCAACGCTCATCGGCGTCGGCCGTACCGCACGCGCAGCAGTGAACACTCTCGCTCGACGAGGAAAGGTAGATCAGTCATGAACGAATACCCCGTAGTAGTGATCGGCGCAGGACCCATCGGTCTCGCCGCCGCAGCACATCTCACCGAAACCGGCTCTGCCGTCGTCGTTCTCGAACGCGGGCCGTCCGCGGGCGCGGCAGTGTCCGAATGGAACCACGTGCGATTGTTCTCCCCGTGGTCCGAGATAGTGGACCCCGCTGCCGCACGGTTGCTCGAGCCGACCGGCTGGACCGCACCGGACGGCGATACCTACGCCACCGGTCGCGAATGGGTGGAGCGGTACCTCGCGCCCCTCGCCGCTGTCCTCGGAGACGCTGTTCGAGTCGATTCCGAAGTGGTCGGCGTAGCCCGCCGTGGACGCGACCGCGTCGTCGACGCCGGCCGCGACACCGAGCCGCTGTCCGTGCACATCCGGCATTCCGACGGCAGCGAGGAACGTGTTCTCGCCCGCGCGGTCGTCGACGCGTCGGGCACCTGGGGATCGCCGAATCCACTGGGTAGCGAGGGGCTTGCGGCCGTCGGCGAGAAGTTCTCCGCCGACAGAATCGACTACCGGGTCCCCGACCTGACCGATCCGGCGATTCGCGCCCAGTTCGCGGGCAAGCACACGGTCATCGCAGGCAGCGGCCACTCCGCCCTGACCGCCATCATCACCTTCGCCGAACTCGCGGCCGATGAACCGGGAACGACGCTCACCTGGGCCGTGCGCCGAGGCGTCACCGCAGACGTGTTCGGCGGCGGCGAAGCCGACGAACTCGCCGCCCGCGGCGCTCTGGGGCAACGCGCCAAGAAAGCCGTCGACGACGGCTTCCTCACCGTGCAATCCGGATTCCGCACCGAAACCGTTGCGGTCGAGGGTGATCGGATGACCCTCGTCGGCGATACCGGCGCTCGCATCGGAAATGTCGATCGCGTGGTCGCACTCACCGGCTTCCGACCGGATCTGTCGTGGTTGTCCGAGGTTCGCCTCGATCTCGATCCCACCCTGCAGGCACCCAAGTTCGTCGCCGAATTGGTGGACCCCAACATGCATTCGTGCGGATCGGTGTCACCGCACGGAGTCGAAGAACTCACCCAACCCGAGCCCGGCTTCTACCTGGTGGGTATGAAGAGCTACGGCCGCGCGCCGACGTTCCTCGCAATGACCGGATACGAGCAGGTTCGCAGCATCGCAGCCGAACTCGCCGGAGACCACGAGGGCGCACGAAAGGTCGAGCTGACACTGCCCGACACCGGCGTCTGCGGCGGCGCGGGCCTGTTCGACGAGCCCGACGCCCCGTCGAGCGGCGGTTGCTGCGGTGCCCCTGCTGCGCCGGAGTTGATCACTCTCGGCGCACCGTCGCGCAAGTAGCGAACAGGTGACCGCCCGTCAGCCGAAGGCCTGATACCCCAGCCATCCGGCGAGACCCAGTCCCAGAATCCCGACGCCGACGCGCAGGATGATCGGCGAGATCACCTTGACCGTCGGTGGCCCGCAGGCACCGCCGACGAAACATCCGATGGCCAGCGCAAGTGCCGCCCACCAGTGCACCTGACCGAAGAACGAAAAGATGATCGCCGCAATCAGATTGGCGATGCCCAGGAAAAAGCTCTTCAGAACGCTTGCGCGCCAAAAGGTATCCGAAGTGCAGATCAACGCCAACGCCAGAAAGATGACGCCTGCCCCGGCCCCGAAGTAGCCGCCGTAGATCGCCACGGCGAACAGGGCCAGCGGATAGAGCGTCGGAAACTCTCTGCCGCCGGACAGCTTTCGAATACTCGGCTGCAGCAGGAGCGCGATGGCTGCCATCGCCACCAGGAACGGTACGACCACCTCGAACGAACCGTCCGGCGTATTGAGCAACAGAACCGCACCGGTGGTACCGCCGAGAGCCGAGTAGATCGCGTACCGAACCAGCTGCTTGCCGTCCTTGGCGAGCTCGGCCGAGGAACTCGCCGTCGCCCCGACACCGGCCGCGACCAAGGCGACCGTGTTCGTCACGTTCGCAGACACCGCTGGCAGACCCACCGCAAGCAGCGCAGGGTAGGAGACCAGCGATGCGAGCCCGGTGACGAACCCGATGAGCCCGGCGAAGAACCCGGCCACCACCAGGAGTCCGAAATCGAGCACAGTCACCGAATAAAACTACCGTGCCTAACGATCGACCCGAATCCCTGGTCATTTCGCAGGCTCCATTCCTGCCCTACTCGACGGGGTTCGCCATCTCCTGCAGCAACCGGCTCGTCATGCGCACTGCCTGATCCCCGCCGTCCGCATCCTCGATGTAGACCGCGAACGCGACATCACCGCTGGTGGCGAGCACGAAGCGATCGTCGCCACTTTCCCCGGCGAATCCCTGCACCCCGTCGAACGTGTCGAGACCGCTGGTGCGGGACGAGTCGGCAAGTATGCCGCGCAACCGATTTGCTGCATCCGACCCGAGCGCCCGGGACTCACGATTGGCGACCGCGGTCTGACCGGCGACGATCGTCGGAGTCGGAGCGCTGCCCCGTGAGATCGCGGCCGCCATCTGTGCGAGACCGAACGGAGTCACGGTCGCCTCGTCACCGGAGGCGGTCGACACGGCCCTGATGCCGTCGATCGCGCTGCGACTGTCGGCGGGAGTTCCGGTGTAGGCGTCGAGTCCGGGCATCGAGTAGCTGACACCGAGACCCAGTGCCGCAGCTGCATCCTCGGCGCTGTCGTCGCCGCGATCGGACTGTGCCGCCTTGACCAACTCCGACGCGGTGCCGGCCGGGTAGGAGCCCCCGAACACCACGTCGCCCTGCTCGTTCGCGTAACTGTTCTGTGCCGCAGCGAGAATCGCACCGGTCGAGGTGGACAGGGCGACGATCGACGCCGACGACCCCGCCATGACCACCGCATTCTCGGCGGCGAGTTGAACGCGCGGATCGAGCGTTGCGTGCAGGTCAGGACCACCAGGGCCCTGGAAACCGACACGGCGCTCACCGATTCCGTCGACGGTGTAGGTGTCGACGGCCCAGCCTGCGGTGGCGTCGCGCCCTTCCTGCCATGCACTTCGCAACGAGTCGAGCACGGGTGAGGTGATCCGACGGTCGTCGACGATGAGCTTGGGTTGCGGAGAAACCACCACTCCCGGCACGGCGCGCAGGTCGTCTTCGAGGACGGCGAAATCGTCGTCACGCAGGGTCACTGCGGTGATCGGTGCACCGCCGGACGAGTTCAGCTCGGCCAGCATCGATTCGGAGGTGATCAGCGGTGCGACGACATCGATGACGTCTGCGAGTTGCGCGGTGGACGCCGCCGGATCGCTCGTCTGCGCCGGGTCGAGGGAGATGGCGTTGATGGTGCGCTCGCTCATCAGCACGTTGTTCGCGGCGTCGAAGATCAGCGGCGGGGCAGCGTCGGTCCGGGTGTATCGAACCGATCCGCCCGAGGTGAGGTCCGGGACGAGAGTGGCCGGATCCCACGCTATGCGCCAACCGACGCTGAGCTTCTTGGTCGAGCCCTGAGCGCTGTACTTCCAGTCCTTGCCCTCACCGAAGTTCCACGCCGACGCGAGAGTGAAGTAGCCACTTTCGTCGGAGAGGTCCATGTACTGGGTCAGGTCGAAATCCCCGGTGGACATGCCGTCGGCCGACAAGCCGTCGAACATCTGGTTCAGCGCGGCCGTCGCGGCGTTGGGGTAGGTCGTCATCGCGGCAGCAGCAGCGACGTCTCGGTTGTCCAGGGCATCGACGAATTTCGAGACCAGCACCTCTGCCTCGCTCGGTGGGCGATCGACCATCCAGAACGCTGCCGAGACCGTCAACGTCGCCGATGCTGCAACGGCGACGAGGTAGCGACCGCGGACCTTGCGCGGGCCACGACGGGCACGACTCATAGAACTCATGAGTCACAATATTCACTGTAGTCACATGAGTAACAAGCACGGGATTCATACGAGCCGGTCACGATTGGGATACGCCCCGGTCGGTTCCGGACCTGGACTAGCGCAGAAAACGACCCGCAGCTTCGATGGCCGGGGTCGAACTGCCTGCGTCGTTGACGAACACCGCGAACGCGAGATCGCCGGAGATACCGACGAACCAGCCGTGCGCTCCTTCGTTGTTCGCACCGAATTCGGCGGTGCCGGTCTTGCCGAGCAACCCTGGGATGTCGTTCAGCGCTGTGGCCGTTCCGCCGGTGATCGTCTCGCGCATCATGGCTTTGATCTGCTCGGTGACCTGGGGGTTCACCGCTGCCGGCTGCATGTTTCCCACTCCCGGCTCACTGGGGACCACCGTCGGTGGGAGCAATCCGTTGTTCGCGATCGACGACGCGACCAGCGCCATTCCGAACGGCGACGCGGTCACCTGCCCCTGACCGATGGCGGATTCGACCCGCTGCGCCGGGGTGTCGGCGGACGGCACCGACCCGGTGACGGTCGTCAGACCGGGGGTTACGTAGTCGACGCCGAGGCCGTACTGCGCGGCCGCGTCGGTCAGTCCGTTCGGTGGGAGTGCCACGCCCAGGCGGCCCATCGTCGTGTTGCAGGACCTGGCGAAAGCGGTGTGCAGCGGCACGTTGCCGAGATCGAAGTTGTCGTCGTTCGGGATCTGCCGACCCTCGATGTTCTCGGTCGCCGGGCACGGCAGCACGGTATCGGGGGTGACTGCACCGGACTGCAGTGCAGCCGAGGTGGTCACCGTCTTGAACGTCGACCCCGGCGGGTACAGACCGGTGAGGGCGATCGGACCCTCGGCGTCCGCGGCGGCGTTCTGCGCCACGGCGAGAACCGCACCCGTCGACGGCCGAAGTGCAACGATGGCCGCCTGCTGCGGCAGCGACGCGAGAGCATTCTCGGCTTTGAGCTGCAGTGCCGAATCCAGGGTGGTCGCGATGTCGTCTCCCGTTGCGGCGTCGCGGCCGGCAAGCGGGGTGATGGAGCCGTCCGCGGCAACGGCCTGCACAGCCCATCCACGATTGGCGGCCTGCTCCTGCTCCCACAGCGTCGTCAGGTCGTTGAGGACCGGCGAAACGAGGTTCCGGTCGGTGGCGAGCAGCCGCGTCTGTGGAGCCAGGGTGACCCCGGGGACGGTCGCGAGCTGAGCACCGATGGGGTCGATATCGGACTGACGAAGGGTGACGACCGTCGTTGAGTTACCTTGCGCGCCGGCAACAGTCGCTGCCACCGATTCGGCCGTGACACCCGGAACGACGGAGCCGACGAGATTCGCGACCGCTGCCGGATCGGCCGTCGCATCGGCGTTGACGAGGGTCACCACCTGCTGCGACATCAGCTCGACGCCGTTGCCGTCGAAGATGCGCGGTGCGACGAGCGCATCGGTGGGAGTGAAACGCACCGACGAGTCGGCGGTCAGGCCCGGCACCAACATCGCCGGATCCCAGGTGATCTTCCAGCCCTGCTCGGTCTCGGCCGCTGTCGCAGAGGTGGTGTAGTTCCACTCCTTCGGCTCGCCGTCGGGTTCGGCGGTGCCGTCGGGGGTCGTCGAGAAGCGCCAGCCGGCATTCAACGTGAACGTGCCCGCATCCTCGTTGGCGTCGACGGCCTCGAAATCGGGAGTGGCCGTCACCGTTCCGCCGGCCGACAACCCGTCGTACAGCTCGGTGAGCGCCGCCGTCGCGCCGGCCGGGTCGGTGGTCAACGCGGCCGCCTGATCGATGTTCGAGCTGTTCACCGCCTCCGCGAACTGCTCGGCGACAGTCTGCGGCTGATCCGGCCCACTCTGCCCGCAAGCGGCGAGCACCAATGCCAGCACGGACACGATCGCGGCCAGAGTCGTCGGTCTTCTCGAAGTGCGCACGGGGTCGATCATGCCCCAGTGCATCCGCGAAACACCGGTGGCACGATCTTGAAATGAGGTGTAATTATGTAATCAGTCTTACAACATCCATCGAGGAGTCCCCATGAAACCCAACGGACGCTCGTTCGGTCGCCCCGGCGGCTGGCAGCACGCAGACATTCCGGATGCCACCGATGCAGCCGATTGGTTCGGTGGCCGCCTCCCGGACACCTGGTTCGACGGTGCCGCCTCGGTCGAGGTCGACCGAGAGGAAATCGTCGTCGTCGGAACACTGCCCGTGGAGCAGGACAGTTCATCCGCAGCCACCGAGGGCCGCATCGCGCGATTCCGCGAAACCACCCGGGGCGACCGCATGCAGATCGCCGACGAGGCAGAGAAGCGCTACGGCCGCAAGGTCGCGTGGGGAGTTCGGACCGGGTCCGAGGTGGTCCTGTTCACCCACCTCGCCGTCCCGGTCATGACACGCCTGCGTCAGCCCGAGCGTCGCGTGCTGGACACTCTCGTCGACGCCGGCGTCGCCCGCTCCCGGGCCGACGCTCTGGCCTGGGCCGTGAAGCTCGTCGGCGAGCACACCCAGGAGTGGCTCGACGAATTGCGTGGCGCCATGACGACGGTCGACGAACTACGCAAGAAGGGCCCGTCGGTGTAATTCGCTTGCGTGGCCATCGGGTTCGGGGCTAGCGTGGCCTTCGCCTTGTTGCCCACAGATTCGGAGAGGCCATTGCTCTTCCAAAGGTTCTAGACGCCTGCAGATCGTCCGCATGCACACCTTTGGAGCAACCATGCCTCATTCATCCTCCCTCTCTGTCTCGAATCTGACGTTCGCCTGGCCGGACGGCGACCCCGTGTTCGACGCCATGTCGGCCATTTTCCCCAGCGGCACAACAGGTCTCATCGGTTCCAACGGTGCCGGCAAGTCGACCCTGCTGAGATTGCTCGCCGGGGAGTTGACGCCGCAGCGCGGTTCCATCTCGATTCCCGGCGTGCTGGGCCATCTGCGCCAGGACGTCGCACTGGACCCCGATCTGCCCGTGGATCGGGTGCTGGCCATCGATTCGGTGCGAAAAGCATTGCATCGCATAGAATCCGGCTCCTCCACCGAGGACGACTTCGCAGTCGTCGGATCGGCGTGGGACGTCGAGGAGCGCGCTCTGGCCCTGCTGAACAAGCTCGGCCTCGGCAGCATCGTCGGCTCTGTGGGCGACCTCGATCGCCGCGTCGGCACCCTGTCGGGCGGTGAGACGACGCTGCTGGCACTCACCGCGCAATTGCTCACCCAGCCCGAGGTACTGCTACTGGACGAGCCGACCAACAATCTCGATCACGTTGCGCGAGAACGGTTGTACACGGCAGTCGACAGCTACCCGGGTGTGCTGATCGTGTGCACTCACGACCTCGAGTTGCTCGAACGCGTGGACACCATCGCCGAGGTGCGAGCAGAGCGTAGCGGAGTGTCCCGGCTGCGCATGTTCGGCGGCAACTACCAGCACTACCGAGAGGTGATCGACGCGGAACAGCAGGCGGCACGGGCGACGATCCGCGATGCGAAGAACGATGTCCGCAAGCAGGAACGCGAATTGATCGACACCCGAATCAAACTCGACCGACGTCTGCGCTTCGGCAAGAAGATGGAAGAACAGAAGCGCGTGCCGCCGATCCTTGCGGGCCGACGCAAGCGGGCCGCCCAGGAATCGGCAGGCAAACTCCACGGAACCCACAGCGACCGCGTCGACGACGCCCGATCGTCCCTGTCGGCCGCCGAGGATCTCCTGCGCGACGACCGCGAGATACGCGTCGACCTCCCGGCGACGAAAGTCCATCCCGGGCAGGTGGTTCTGACGCACGAGGCCGTGCACATCGTGGGCCCTGAGCGCATTGCGCTGATCGGACCGAACGGCAGCGGCAAGACCACGCTGCTGCGGGCCCTGGACGCCACCGGGGCAGAGGTGCCGTGGAAGTATCTGCCGCAGCGACTCGACATCTTCGACGAATCCCGCACCGTCGCCGAGAACGTTGCCGACGTCGCTCCGCAGGCCACGGCCGAACAGATCCGCGGCCAACTCGCCCGCTTCCTGTTCCGCGGATCCGACGCCGACGCCGTCGTCGCCACCCTCTCCGGCGGCGAACGACTGCGGGCCGCACTGGCCCGAATACTGCTGGCCGAGCCTGCTCCAAAGCTCCTGATACTCGACGAGCCGACCAACAACCTCGACATCACCAGCCGACAACACCTCATCGACGCGCTCGACACATTCGAGGGTGCACTGATCATCGCCAGCCACGATCGACCGTTCCTCGACGCCATCGGACCCACCCGCACCGTCGACCTCACCCCGACCGCCGAGACTCCCGAGTCCGCCGAACAAGCGCCCGCCGGTGGGGAGTCAATGTGACATCCAGTGGACGCGGGAGTGGAGCCTGCGAAACGACCCACAGGCGCAGTTTGGGGGTCAATGTCACATTGAGTGGACTTCTGGGGCGAGGATTGCGGGGTGGAGTACGCCTCGAATGCAGACGATGGGACACGGATCGCGTACACGGCGGTGGGGTCCGGGCCTCCGTTGTTGATGGTGCACGGCAGTTTTCTGACGCACACGATCTGGCGGACGTTCGGCTACGTGAAGGCGCTGCGCGGGGCTCGGCAGTTGATTCTGATCGACAGTCGCGGGCACGGCCGCAGCGAGAAACCCCGCACTCCCGACGCGTATGCGATGAGCACGATCGTCGGCGATCTGACGGCGGTGCTCGACGCCGTGGGCGCGGAGACCGTCGACTATCTGGGGTATTCGTTCGGGGCTCGGGCCGGGTTGGCGCTGACGGCAGCGACTCCCGAGCGAGTGCGATCACTGGCCGTCGGCGGCGGTAGTCACGGCGCTCAGGCCGGCGCGTTCGATCGCCTGTTCTTCCCCGGATGCGCAGACGTGTTGGAGCAGGGCGGCATGGACGGGTTCCTCGAGGCATGGAACAACCACCGCATGTTCCCGATCGACAACGGCACCCGAGCGGTGTTCTCCGCCAACGACGCCCAGGCCATGGCCGCGTACATTCGGGCGTCCGACGCCGATCCCGGCCTACCCGACGACGCGTTGCAGCAGTTCACCCAGCCGTCGCTGTTCTACGTCGGCAGTCAGGACGGCACCAGGCTCGACGACACCCGAGCTGCCGCAGCGCTGGTACCGAACTCCGAATTGCATGTCATCCGCGGATTCGACCACGCGACGACGATGGCCGCCACCCCGGAAGTGCTCGGGATCCTCGAACGGTTCTGGGACGAGTGACCTCGGTGTCACATCACCTCTTCAGTGCAGGGAACTGGTCGTCACGCCACTCGGTCTCCAGCGGTCCGACGGCCGCGTCCTCGCGGGCGCGCAGTTCCACTCGGCGGATCTTGCCGGAGATGGTTTTCGGTAGCTCGAAGAACTCGATTCGGCGCACACGCAGGAACGGCGCAAGGTGCTCGCGGGCGTACTTGAGGATCTCGAACGCTGTGTCCTCGTTGGGTTCCCAGCCCGACGCCAATGCCACATACGCCTTGGGGACGGCCAGTCGCGTCTCGTCGGGGGCGGGCACCACCGCGGCCTCGGCAACGGCGGGGTGTTCGATGAGCACGCTTTCGAGCTCGAACGGGGAGATCTTGTAGTCCGAGGCCTTGAACACGTCGTCGGTGCGGCCGACGTAGGTGATGTAGCCCTCGGAGTCCCTCGATGCAACGTCGCCCGTGTGGTAGTAACCGTCGGCCATGACAGCGGCGTTGCGTTCGGGGTCGCCGAGGTATCCGGTCATCAGGTTGAACGGCTGCTGCGCCAGGTCGAGGCAGATCTCACCTTCGTCGGCGAGTTCGCCGGTGGTGGGGTCGACGATCACCACCGGTACGCCCGGCAGCGGCCTCCCCATCGAGCCGGACTTGAGTACCGCGCCGGGTGTATTGGCAACCAGCGCAGTGGTTTCCGTCTGGCCGAACCCGTCGCGGATGTTCAGGCCCCACTCCTGCTGCACCCGCGAGATCACCTCGGGGTTGAGTGGCTCTCCTGCTCCGATGGTCTCGCGTAGCGAACCACCGCCACCGGCGAGGTCGGCTTGAATCAGCATGCGCCACACCGTCGGTGGAGCACAGAACGTCGTCACCTCGGCCCGGCGGATCTGCTCGAGCAACGCTTTCGCTTCGAATTTGCCGTAGTTGTAGATGAAGATCGTCGCCTCGGCGATCCACGGCGCGAAGAAGCAACTCCACGCGTGCTTGGCCCACCCGGGAGAGCTGATGTTCAGGTGCACGTCGCCAGGCCGCAAACCGAGGAAGTACATCGTGCTCAGATGCCCGACGGGATAGGAGATCTGAGTGTGTTCGACGAGCTTGGGCTTGCTGGTGGTGCCGGAGGTGAAGTACATGAGAAGACGGTCGGTGGGAGCCGTCACGGACTCGAACGGTACGGCCTCGACAGAACGAGCCTCGGCATAGTCGACCCAACCATTTCGAGCGGAGGTGGCGATGCGCAGGTAGTCCCCGGGTACGTCGTCGAATTTGCCGGTGTCCGAGGGGTTCACGATCACTGCGCGCGCATTGCCGCGCACCACACGGTCGGTCAGGTCTGCGGGCCCGATGGCAGTGGTGGTCGGCATCAACACCGCGCCCAGTTTCATCACCGCGAGCATCGCTTCCCACAGTTCCACCTGATTTCCGAGCATCAGGATCACCGAGTCGCCGCGGCCGATGCCCTGTTGCTCGAGCCACCTGGCAACCTGGTCGGAACGACGCGCGATGTCGTCGAAGCTGTACTTGGCCTCGCTGCCGTCCTCTTCGACGATCCACAACGCAGTGCCGTCGTTGCCACGGGCGATCGCGTCGAACCAATCGATGGCCCAGTTGAACGTCTCTCCGAACGACGGCCACTCGAAAGTCTCTACGGCGCGGTCGTACTCGCCGTAGGAGTCGAGCAGCAGGTCGCGAGCGTTCCTGAATGCCGTATGTGCCGATTCGGCCATGCTTCCTCCGTACCCTGTGATGCTCATCACCGCCACGGTAGGGGAGATGAACAATCCCTCGCTACCCCTGAACGGGGGTGAAAACTCGGCTAGCCTCGGTCACCGTGGCCATCGGATACTTCGCGATCGCGGGTGCACTGGGGATAGTTCACGCCGCGTTTTCCGGCTACTGGGCCGCAGGTGGCCGATGGATGTTGAACACCGTCGGATCATTCGCCACGGAGTGGGTCGAGACCGAACCGCAGACAGCGCGAACGGCATTGCTGGTGCTCACGCTGGTCAAACTTGCAGCGGCAATTCTTCCCGCCCTCGCCTACATGAACCGGCCGCGCCTGGCAGCACAGAACCGGACCAGGCTGCCGGCAATCGTCCTCGGCATATCCTGGCCCGGCTCGGTGCTGCTGATTCTCTGGGGCGGAGCATCGTTCGTCGGAGCGGTGATCGGATTGATCGCCTCGGACGAGAACCGAAGCGTCAAATACGGCCACCTGTTCTTCGACGGCATCTTCCTGCTCTGGGGTGCCGCCCTTCTGACGGCGCTGATCCTCTCTCGGAAAGCGCCGTACCAGCCGCGCTAGATGCGCTCACCTGTTTCCGGGTGGAAGAGGTGAATCGCACCGTCGAGGCGCTTCAGTCCGATGCTCTCGCCGATCCTCGCCGGGGCACGCACTGCCGAGCGGGCGACGAGCGACACGGGTCCGCCGTCGAGTCCCTTCACCTTCGGGTCGTCGAGGTGCGCGTACACGTACGACTCGCTGCCGAGCTCCTCGATGAGATCGACCTTGCCCTCGAAACCCTCGCCGCCGCCGTGGACGATGCCGATGTTCTCGGGCCGCATTCCGATGGTGACCTCGTCGATCCCCAGGCTCGCGAGCTTGGTCAGCTCGTCGCGCTCGAGCGGGAGCAGGAACTTACCGATCTGCACGCCGCCCGAGCCGATGGGTACCGTCATCAGGTTCATCGCCGGGGAGCCGATGAATCCTGCGACGAACGCGTTGACGGGATGGTCGTACAGGTCTGTGGGAGAGGCGAACTGCTGCAGTTTGCCACCGCGCAGGACGGCGACTCGATCGCCCATCGTCATGGCCTCGACCTGATCGTGGGTGACGTAGACCGTCGTGGTGCCGAGCCGGCGCTGCAATGCCGCGATCTGCGTACGCGTCTGCACTCGCAGTTTCGCGTCGAGATTGGACAGTGGCTCGTCCATGCAGAAGACCTGTGGCTCACGAACGATGGCGCGGCCCATGGCAACTCGCTGACGCTGGCCACCCGAGAGCTTGCCGGGCTTGCGATCGAGGTACGCGGTGAGATCGAGCAGACGGGCCGCTTCGGCCACGCGTGCCTGACGCTTCTCGAGGCTCACTCCGCGCATCTTGAGTGCGAAGCCCATGTTCTCGCCGACGGTCTTGTTGGGGTAGAGCGCGTAGTTCTGGAAGACCATGGCGATGTCGCGGTCCTTGGACGGGACGCCCACCATGTTCTTGCCGCCGATTTCGATTGCGCCACCGTCGATCTCCTCCAGACCGGCGAGCATCCGAAGTGCGGTGGACTTGCCGGAGCCGGACGGTCCGACCAGGACGACGAACTCGCCGTCCTTTATGTCGAGGTCGAGGGAATCGACGGCGAGCGAATCGGCACCTTCGTAGACGCAGGATGCCTTCTTGTACGTGATTGCAGCCATGAGACTTTCTCCTATTTGATGGCGCCGAAGGACAGACCGCGCACGAGCTTGTTCTGCGCGAACCATCCGGCAAGGACGACGGGGAGTGCTGCGAACGTCGCAGCGGCGGAAAGCTGGGCCCAGTACAGGCCCTGGCCGGTGATGAATCCGACGAGGTACACCGGAATCGTCTGGGCCTGAACGGCAGTGAGGTTGACGGCGAAGAAGAACTCGTTCCACGAGAAGATCACGCAGATCAACGACGTCGCTGCGATACCGGGAGAGACGAGCGGCAGGATCACCTCGCGGACCGAGGTCCACAGCGACGCACCGTCCATGCTGGCGGCCTCGAGCAGCTCCGACGGCACCTCCATGAAGAACGAGCGCATCATCCACACGGCGATAGGCAGATTCATCGCGGTGTAGAGAATCACCAGTGCCCAGATGTTGTCGAGCATGCCGATGTCACCGACGATGACGTACAGCGGAACGATGACGGCCACGACGGGCAGCATCTTGGTGGAGATGAAGAAGAACAGCACGTCCTGGGTTTTCTTCACCGGCCGCAGCGACAGCGCGAATGCTGCCGGAACACCCAGCAGCAGAACGAGAATCGTCGAGACGATGGTCGCGAACGCCGAGTTCAGCAGGGTGGTGCCGATGCCGCTCTCGAGGACACCTCGATACTGATCGAGGGTGGGGGTGAAGATCAGCTTCGGCGGGTTGGAGTAGGCGTCGGCCTCCTGCTTGAAGCCGGTGATCACCATCCAGAGAACCGGGAAGAAGAAAGCGATACCGGCCACCCAGGCAACGAACGACCAGATCGTGCCCGGGCCCCACTTGCTCTTCTTCCGGATCTCCTGCCCGTCGGAGGTCTGCGCGACGGCCTTCTTCTTGCTCGTGGTTGCCGTGCTCATCACGCCGCCTCCTCGTTTGCGCTGAAGCTCTTGAAGATCAGTCTCAGCGCCAGAGTGCTGAGAACGATGGTTGCCACCACGGTGACGACACCCATGGCCGCGGCCTGACCGATGTCGAAGCCGAGGAAGGCACGCTGGTAGATGTAGAACGGCAGGTTCGCCGACGCGACTCCCGGTCCACCGGAGGTCATCATGTAGACGGCATCGAAGGTGTTGACCAGATAGATCGCACCGAGGACGGTGCCGAGTTCGATGAAGCGACGCAGGTGCGGCAACGTCAACTCACGGAAGAGTTTGAACGGGCCTGCCCCGTCGACACGCGCAGCCTCGGCGATGTCCTTCGGCATGGACTGCAGGCCGGCGAGGATCAGCAGCATCATGAACGGCGTCCACTGCCACACGAGGTTCGTCATGACCGCGGCCAGCGGAAACCGCGACACCCAGTCGATCTCACCGACTCCGAACGGACTCAGCGCGAAGTTGATCAGGCCGAAGACGGGATCGAACATCGTCGTCTTCCAGATCAGCGCACCGGCGACCGGGGTGACGAGAAACGGGGTGATCAGCAGCGTGCGAATCAGGCTGCGTCCGATGAACTTTCGATCGAGCAGCAGAGCGAGGGCCAGACCCAGCACCAGCGAGATGATCACGGTTCCGACGATCATGATCACGGTGTTCATCGCGACCTCGCGGAACTGACTGTCGCGGAACACGTCGATGTAGTTGTTCAGACCGTTGAACTCACGCGAACCCGGACGAACGAGGTTCCAGGACTGCGTCGAGTAGTACAGCGTGAACAGGAACGGGATCTGGGTGACGATGATGGCGAACACCAACGCCGGCAACAGTGGCCCGCGTCGACGCCACCCCTCTGCCTTGGAGATCGTTCTCGGTCTCGGTACGAACTTCTCCGGTTCGGCCGGAGCCGTCCGTTCTTCGGTGGTGGTCATCCCTGGTCCTCCTGGTACGTCCTGCCGACCACTTCGGCGTATTGCTGCGCTTGGTCGAGCGCGTCGTCGACGCTGATCTGTCCGGCGATCGCGGCACTGATCTGTTGGCTGACCCGGGTACCGAGGTCCTGGAACTCCGGAATGGTCAGGAACTGGACTCCGGTGTACGGAACCGGATCCACGGTGGGGTCGTTCGGGTCGGCACTGTCGATGGAGTCGAGGGTCAGCTGACCGTAGGCCGCCGACGCCTCCGCGTACTCGGGAATCTCGTAGGTCGAGAGTCGACTTCCGGGAGGCACACGCTCCCAACCGAGTTCGTTACCGACCTTGTTCAGGTATTCCTTGCTGGTCATCCACGAGACGAACTTCCATGCCTCGTCGGGTGCCTCGCTGGTCTTGGGGATGCCCAGTGCCCAGGAGTACAGCCAACCGTTGTCGCCCTTGGCCGCCGACGGGGCCTTGGCGTAACCGATCTGCCCGACGACGTTGCTCGACGATGGGTCCTCGAGGACCGAGACGGCCGAGGTGGCGTCGTACCACATGGCGGTGTTGCCCTGGGAGAGTTGCGTTCCGCACTCACTGAACCCACTGGTCGCCGCGCCGGCCTGACCGTGCTCGCGCACGGTGTCGACGTAGAACTGCACGGCTTCGCGTACCTCGGGACTGTTCAGCTGGGCGTTCCAGTTCTCGTCGTACCAGCGGCCGCCGAACGCGTTGACGACAGTGTTGAGCGGTGCGAGCACCTCACCCCAGCCGGGCTTGCCGCGCAGGCAGATTCCGGACAGGCCCGGGCTGTCGAGAGCGGCTGCGGCGTCGGCCACCTGCTGCCAGGTGGGCTCGGCAGGCATGTCGATACCGGCCTGGTCCATCAGATCCTTGCGGTACATCAGGAACGACGATTCACCGTAGAACGGCACCGAGTACATGCTGCCCTCGTACGACAGCGACTCCTTCAGCGTGGGAATGAAGTCGTCCTCGTCGTAGCCCGGCGTGGCGTCGGCGTACTCGGAAAGATTGGTCAGCCAACCGTTCTCGGCCCACTGCGGGGTCTCGAAGTTGCTGATCATCACCACGTCGAACTCACCGCCGCCGGTCGCGACCGAGGCCGTGATCTTGGCTCGGGCCTCGTTCTCCGAGAGCGACACGAACTTCAGGTTGATACCCGGGTTCTCCGCCTCGAACTCCGGAGCAAGCGAAATGGCATCGGACATCTGCGAATTCGAGACGATCGCGACGGTGACCGTCGTACCGTCACCATCACCACCGAACGAGCCGGCACCGGCACATCCGGACACCACCAAGGTCGTCGCGAGCGAGGTCGCGACAACCACCTTCGGTAGAACTTTCACTGAGATACCTTTCCATTCGACGCTGATGTGGATCGATCCACAAGCCAACGCGCACTTTCGATGTCGGTGACCAAGATCGATGCCAGTCCACCGCGCAGTGCACCGAGCAGCGCTTCGTGTTTTCGTTTTCCGCCCGTGACGAGCACCGCCCGATCGCAGGCCCTGATGGCGTCGAGCCCCACCGACACGGTTCGGCCGGGGAGTGATCCTCCGGTGTCCTTGCCGTCGGCGTCGTAGAACCGTCCGCCGATCTCACCGACCGCACCGAGTCGGCGCAGTTCGTCGAGCACCTCGAGGTCGATGAAGCTGCCCTCGAACAATGTGGTGGACGTGGAAACGGGACCGATGCCGTACATCATCACATCGGCATCGGTCCCGGCTTTGAGTGCGCGAGAGATCACGGAGTCCTGCTCCAACGCAACGACAGTCGCCTGATCGGCGTACAGCGGCGCATTGAGCCTGATGGGTGTCGCCTGCAGGTACGCAGCGCACCGTCCGAGTGTGTACTCGACGCCGGTCTGGTAGTCGGCCGCGGTGATGGAACCGTCGAGTTGCACCACCGCAGCACATTTGGTGGACCTGGTCTTGAGCGAGCTGGCGACCGCCACCGTCTCGGGTCCCCAGGTGAAGCCCAGCACATCCTTGTCCTGGAGCCGACGAGAGAGCAGCGTCGCCACTGCCCGGCCGAGGGAACCGTAGCCGGCGTCCGTGCCGTCGATGAAGTCCGAGACGACGAGCACCTCGGTCAGCCCGAACTGCGCTTCGAGTTCACGCTCGATGTCGGCGTGCACGGTGCCCTGCAGGTCGTCGGGAACGTTGATCTCGATGGTCACCAGTCCCTGGGTGCGAGCGCGTGCAACCAACCGCCCTGCCGTGGGGCGTGAGACACCGAGCTTCACGGCGATCTCGGCCTGCGTCGCGCCTTCGAGGTGGTACATGGTTGCGGCGCGCAGAGCCAGGCGCAGATCCTCTCCGGACCGCGGAGACTTCGACCCCGCTGGACCGGATGACGATCCATCCATTTCGCCTCCCAAGTTATGAGCAGATGCTCAGCTCGTGTTCATCTGCTCACTAAGCTAACATTAAGGTGTGATCTACACAACACCCCCCGACGGCGGGCGACCCGTGCCACAGTCCATGCAGGCCAGCGTCCTCACCGCAGCACAGGAGATACGACTCGAAGAACGGCCCGTCCCCACCCCCGCGCCCGATCAGGTCCTCGTACAGGTCACGGCGGTCGGGGTGTGCGGTTCCGACGCGCACTACTACCGGGAGGGGCGCATCGGCGAGTACGTGGTCGACGGCCCCCTGGTCCTCGGACACGAGGCCGCGGGCGTCATCGTGGCCGTGGGCAACGACGTCTCCGACGCCCGCGTCGGGCAACGCGTGTCCATCGAGCCGCAGCGCCCCGATCCCACCAGCGCCCAGTCCCGAGCAGGCCGCTACAACCTGTGCCCGGCCATGGAGTTCTTCGCGACGCCGCCCATCGACGGGGCGCTCGCGGAGTACGTGTTGATTCAATCGACCTTCGCCCACGACGTCCCCGACGACATCTCCGACGAGGCTGCTGCGCTCTTCGAGCCGCTGTCGGTGGGCATCGCGTCGGCCCAGAAAGCACGGATCTCCGCGGGCTCGAGCGTGCTCATCGCGGGAGCGGGGCCCGTCGGGCTCGTCACCGCGCAGGTCGCTCGCGCATTCGGTGCCACCGAGGTGGTCGTCACCGACATCGACGCTTCCCGCCGGGCCAACGCGCAGAGGTTCGGCGCGACTCGCGTGCTCGACCCCGCCGTCGAGGACGTGCGCTCCCTGACGGTCGATGCGTTCATCGACGCGTCCGGTGCGGCCCGAGCCGTGATCGACGGCATCCACGCGGTCCGGCCCGCAGGCACGGTCGTCCTCGTCGGCATGGGTGGATCAGATTATCCGCTGCCGATCTCGCTGATCCAGAACCGAGAATTGCTGCTCACCGGCGTCTTTCGCTACGCCAACACATGGCCGATCGCACGCGCGCTGGTGGCGTCGGGCATGGTGGATCTCGACGCGATGGTGACGGCGCGATTCGGGCTCGATGGCGTCGAGGATGCATTGAACGCGGACAGGCAACCCGGAAGCATCAAAGCCGTAGTGATTCCAGGACTTTCGAAGGAGAACGACGCATGAAGTTGAACTCGCAGAACCTCGCCGACTTCATCGAGGACGTCGCGGTTCCGACGTACGACCGATCCGAGGTGACGGTCGGCATCGTGCATTTCGGTGTCGGCGGCTTCCATCGCGCCCACCAGGCGATGTACGTCGACCGTCTGTTGCAGCAGGGGCAGGCGCTGGACTGGGGAATCTGCGGCGTAGGCGTACTGCCCGGCGACCGGCGAATGAACGACGTCATGCAGGCACAGGACTGCCTGTACACGTTGGCGCTCAAGCATTCCGACGGTACGTGGGACACCCGCGTCATCGGTTCCATAGTCGAGTATCTCTTCGCACCGGACGACGCCGAGGCCGTGATCGAGAAGATGGCAGCAGACACGACGAAGATCGTCTCGCTCACCATCACCGAGGGTGGCTACAACTTCTCCGCGACGACGGGCGAGTTCGACGCCGACAATCCGGCCATCGTCGCCGACCTCGCCGACGGCGCTGTTCCTGCAACGACATTCGGGCTCGTCATCGAAGCGTTGGCTCGGCGCAAGGACCGCGGCATGGCACCGTTCACCATCATGTCCTGCGACAACATCGAGGGCAACGGACACATGGCGCAGTCGACGTTCACCACGTTCGCGCGCCTGAAGGATCCGGCGTTGGCCGACTGGATCCAAGCCGAAGGCGCGTTCCCCAATTCGATGGTCGATCGCATCACGCCGGTCACGACACCGGAGGTGACCGAGCAACTTTCGCTGCGGTACGCCATCGACGATCAGTGGCCCGTTGCGGGCGAGCCGTTCACGCAGTGGGTGCTCGAGGACAACTTCACCCTCGGCCGTCCACCGCTGGAAGAGGTGGGCGTGCAGGTGGTCGAGGACGTCACCCCCTACGAGCTGATGAAGCTGCGGTTGCTCAATGCCAGCCACCAGGCGCTCGCGTACTTCGGCTACCTCAGTGGCTATCGACTCGTCCACGAGGTGTGCCAGGATTCGCTGTTCGCCGATTTTCTGCTCGCCTACATGGACGAGGAGGCAACCCCGACGCTGCAGCCGGTCCCCGGCATCGATCTGACCGACTACAAGAAGACGTTGATCGAGCGGTTCTCCAACCCCGAGATCCGCGATACCGTCGCTCGCCTGTGCGCCGAGTCCTCGGACCGAATTCCCAAGTGGCTCTTGCCCGTCATCCGCAAGAACCTCGAGACCGGCGGTCAGATCACCCGCTCCACCGCGGTGGTGGCCAGTTGGGCTCGCTACGCCGAGGCCGTGGACGAGTCCGGCGAGCCCATCGAGATCGTCGACCAACTCAAGGATTCACTGGTGCCGATCGCGCAGAGTCAGCGCGAGAACCCCACGGCGTTCATCGCCAACCGCGCAGTGTTCGGGGATCTGATCGACAACGAGCGGTTCGTGGCCGAATACACGAAACAACTGTCGTCTCTGCAGGAGCGGGGAGCACGCGAGACGCTGGAATCGCTCAGGTCGACTCACTGAAACGTTCGGCGTCTCGAACCTGACCGGAGACGATGACGGTATCGCCTGCACCGATCACCGTGTCGGCCGTGGCGTAGGTGAATCCTTCGCCCTGACGCTTGACCGCGACGACGGTGACACGGTGTTTGGTGCGTATCCCGCTTTCCCCCAGCTTCTTTCCGATGATGGAGGCGGGCGGAGAGGTCTTGATCATGGCGAAACCGTCGTCGAATTCGATGTAGTCCATCATCCGACCGCGCACCAGGTGGGCGACGCGCTTGCCCATGTCGTGCTCGGGCCGCACCACATGGTGCACGCCGATCTGGGTGAGAATCTTGGCGTGCGCGTTGCTGATCGCCTTGGCCCAGATGTTGGACACCGACAGGTTGATCAGCGCGGACGCGGTCAACAGACTTGCCTCGAGATCGGATCCGATGCCCACCACTGCGCGGTCGTACTCGTGAACCGACAGTTGGCGCAACGACTCCTCGTCGGTGGTGTCGGCCACGGCCGCATGCGTGAGCCGGTCCGAGACACGTTGCACCACAGCCTCGTCGGTGTCGATGCCGAGGACCTCGACGCCCTGGCCCATCAATTCCAGCGCCAGCGACTTGCCGAAGCGGCCGAGGCCGAGGACGACGACGACGTCGGAGGACGGTTTCCTAGCCAATGAACGGCCTTTCCGTGGGGAGCGTGTAGCGCCGACCGCGGTCGCGGGCGGCGAGGGCGCTGACCAGAGTGATGGAACCGATGCGGCCCAGGTACATCAGCACGATCAGGATCATCTGTCCCCACCCGGGCAACTGTGCGGTGATACCGGTCGACAGACCGACGGTGGCGAAGGCCGAAACGACCTCGAACAGCAGGACGTCGAGGTCGAAGTCCGTGCCCGCCAGCAACGCGACGACCGGGAGCATGACCAACGCGACGCCGATCAGTGCCACGGTCAACGCCTGACGTTGCACGCGCGCGTCGATCCGACGATCGAACACCGTCACCTCGCGATCACCTCGGATCTCGGCCAGGATGACGAACAGCAGCAGTGCGAACGTGGTGACCTTGATGCCGCCTGCGGTTCCGCCGCTGCCACCACCGATGAACATCAGGACGTCGGTGACCAGCAGGGTCGCGTTGTCGACATCCGCGTAATCGACACTGTTGAACCCTGCGGTTCGGGGCATGATTCCCTGGAACGTCGCGACGAGCATCTTGTCCCAGAAGCCGAATCCTCCCAGCGTTCTGGACCACTCGAAGAGCATCACCACTGTCGGTCCGAGTACCAACAGAACTCCGGTGACGGTCAGCGTCAGTCGTGTGTGCAGCGACCAGCGGTGGGGCGATCGACCGCCCCTGGCTCGGGACCGAACTCGACGGGCGATCTCGAAGAGAACCGGAAATCCGATGCCGCCCAAAACGACCGCGATCAACAGTGGGATGCAGATCCACGGATCGGTGGCGAACCCGATCATGTTGTCGCTGAACAACGCGAAGCCGGCATTGTTGAACGCG
>NZ_LVCU01000159.1:0-9278 GCF_001647185.1 Rhodococcus sp. EPR-147 | reverse complement strand
CGACGCTCTCGATGATCAGACTGGTGCGGAACACGCCGATGACGACGCTTCGGACATCACCCAGCCCCGAGGTGCGCACCTCCGCGGCCGCGTTGAGCCTGCCGCGCAGACCTATTCGATCGGCCAGGACCAGACCGACCAGGGACGCGATCGTCATGATCCCGAATCCGCCGATCTGAATCAGGGCAAGGATCACGCCCTGCCCGAATCCCGACCAGTACACCGGAGTGTCCACCACGATCAGGCCGGTCAGACTGACGGCGGAGGTGGACGTGAACAACGCCTGCAGAAACCCGGTCTCGCTGCCGGGCACGGTCGCCGCCGGCAGCGACAGCACGCCCGCACCTATCGCGATGGCGAGCGCGAACCCTGTGGCCATGACCCGAACCGGCGTCGGCCTGAAGATCGCGGACCATCGCGATGCCTGGTGAGCGTCTGTCACCCGAGAAACAGTACGCTCCGCTTCGCGCCATGTGAGTGGAAGAGCCGCTTCGCGGCACGTGCACGAAAACTCGTAGCAGAGGTCGAGTTTCCGTGCACCTGGGTCATTCCGCGGGCTCCACTCCCGTGCACCTGGGTCATTCCGCGGGCTCCACTCCCGCGCACCTGCGCGTCAGCGCTCCCGCGTCAGCGCACTGCTATTTTTGCCACGGTCCACGCACGTCCCTGTTCGCTCAACGTGAAGCCCAGTCCCGGGCGCGCGGAGAGATGCATGCGCCCGTCTCGCGTCTCGAGATGCTCGTCGAACAGTGGGTCCAACCAGTCGAAGTGCTCCACCCACGTCTGCAGGGGATACACCGCCGCGAGGTGCAGATGGATCTCCATGGCGAAGTGCGGGGCGAGTTGCAGATCGTGATGCTCTGCCAGCGTGGCCAACTTCAGGAACTGCGTGATTCCGCCGATTCGAGGAGCGTCGGGTTGCAGGATGTCGACCGAGCCGGCCTCGATGAGGCGGACGTGCTCACCGACGCTTGCCAGCATCTCTCCCGTCGCGATCGAGGTATCCAGGCTGCGAGCGAGCTGGGCGTGCCCTTCGGCGTCGTAGGCGTCGAGGGGTTCCTCGATCCAGACCAGATCGAACTGCTCCAGAATGCGGCCCATGCGCTGAGCGGTCGGCCGATCCCACTGCTGATTGGCGTCCACCATCAGCGGGACATCGTCACCGAGAAATTCGCGGACCGCCGTGACGCGGGCGATATCGGTACGCCAATCCGGCTGTCCCACCTTCAGTTTGATGCCGCCGATGCCGTTGGCCAGTGAGATGGCGGCGTTCTCCATGACCTCCTCGATGGGAGTGTGCAGAAAACCACCCGAGGTGTTGTACGTCTGCACCGAATCGCGTGCCGATCCGATCAGTTTCGCCAGCGGCAACCCCGCACGCTTGGCTTTGAGATCCCACAGCGCGATGTCGATCGCGGCAATCGCCTGCGTCGCAACACCACTGCGCCCCACCGAGGCTCCGGCCCACACCAGCTTGTTCCAGATCTTGCCGATGTCGTTAGGGTCCTCACCGATGAGGACCGGAGCAATCTCCTGGGCATGCGCAAACTGGGCGGGGCCGCCCGCACGCTTGGAATAACCGAAACCGATTCCCTCATGGCCCTGTTCGGTGCGAATCTCCGCGAACAGGAACACCACCTCGGTCATCGCCTTCTGCCGACCCGTGAGCACCTTGGCATCGCTGATCGGATTCTTCAGCGGCAACACGATCGAGGACAATGTCACCTCGACGATGCGGTCGAGGCTTGCAGCCCCGGCGGCCAGGGCCCTGACTGCGGCGTCCGGTGCGACGAGTCCACTGGTGGGCTTGTCCGTTGCGATGGTCATCGTGCAACTCCTGAGTTCGTCGATTATATTGCTTCCCAGCCTATTTCGGCGAACCATGCACGTCCAACACCTTTTACCGGCTCAACGATGCCGCCAAAGCATCGATGTTCGACGCGATATCGGCGACTCGGCCCACGAACGTGTGGTGCGTGACGCCCGACGAGTGGGGAGTCATCAGCACGTTGTCGAGTTCACGGAACGGCAGAGAACTCGGTTCGCCCACCCCGTCCGGCCCCGGGTAGCGGTACCAGACATCGATGGCAGCTGCAGCGATCTCGTTGCGAGACAGTGCGTCGAACAGTGGTTGTTCCTGCACCAAGGGCCCACGGCCGACGTTGACGAGTATCCCGTCCTCACCCAGCCTCCGAAGTTCCTCGGCACCGATCATGCCGCGAGTGTGCTCGTTCAACGGCGCGGAGACCACGAGAACATCCGCGAAATCGGCGAGCCTCTTCACATCCCCTGCATCAGCGACCCATTCGAGGCCCTCGTCCGGAGCTCGTCCGCTGCCGGTGACCGCAGCACCGGTTGCCCCGTACGCCCGAAACAACTGCCACGTTTTTCGACCGATATGCCCGAACCCGACGAATCCGATGCGAGCACCGCTCAACGACAACGGTTGCGCGATGCTCGGATCGTAGACAGCGGTCGCGAACCGGCCCGCGCGCAGCGCCCGATCCTGTTGCAGAAACTTACGTCGCAGCATCACGGTCGCAGCAACGACATACTCGGCAATCGACTGCTCGTGATGAAAGGTGTTGCACACCTGCACATCGGGACCCAAGCGGGAACAATCGACATTGTCCGTTCCCGCGCCTGCGACGTGCACCATACGCAGATTCGGCGCAGCGGCACCCATGGCCGCGCTGAACTTGCCACCGACGTAGACGTCGGCATCGGCAAGCTCGTCGATGATGCGGTTTTCGTCGAACGGGATGCACCAGACCACCTCGGCATCGGCGGGCAGGCCCGCCTCGAACTGCTCCCGATGCGGCAGCACATTACGGTCACCGACAACGATCTTCATCCGCGCACCGGAACTCATCGCACCAGGGCCGGCCGCTTGCTGTCGAACGCCCATCCCTCGATCAGGTACTGCATACCGATGGAGTCGTCGCGGGAACCGAGACCTTCCTTCTGGTACAGCTCGTGCGCCGCATCGATCTGCTCGAAGTCGAGCTCGACACCCAGACCCGGCTTGTCGGGCACGGTCAGGTAGCCGTCCTCGATCGTGAACGGCTCCTTGGTCACTCGCTGTCCGTCCTGCCAGATCCAGTGCGTGTCGATGGCCGTGATCGTTCCTGGAGCGGCCGCGGCGACGTGGGTGAACATGGCCAGTGACACGTCGAAGTGGTTGTTGGAGTGCGAACCCCACGTCAGACCCCACGCATCGCACAGCTGCGCTACGCGGACAGAACCGGCCATCGTCCAGAAGTGCGGGTCGGCCAACGGGATGTCCACGGCACCGGATCGGATGGTGTGGCCCATCTCGCGCCAGTCGGTGGCGATCATGTTGGTCGCGGTCTGCAACCCGGTGGCGCGCTTGAATTCGGTCATCACTTCTCGACCGGAGAATCCGCCCTCCGGTCCGACGGGATCTTCGGCGTAGGCCAGGACATCCCGCAGGCCACGACACGTCTCGATCGCGTCCTTCAGCAACCAACCGCCGTTGGGATCCAACGTGATTCGAGCCTCGGGGAATCGCTCGGCCAATGCGCGCACCGCAGCGGCCTCCTCGGCGGCGGGCAGCGCACCACCCTTGAGCTTGAAGTCCTGGAATCCGTATCGGGCCTGCGCCGCCTCGGCGAGGCGCACGATCGACTCGGGATCCATGGCCTCCTCGTGCCTGATGCGCATCCAGTCGTCGGCCCCAGCAGCCTCGTCGGCTGCACCACGGTAGGCGAGGTCGGTCTTGGTGCGATCGGCGACGAAGAACAGGTAGCCCAGAGCCTGGACCTTGTCACGCTGCTGACCGTCTCCCAACAACGCGGCGACGCTGACGCCGAGATGCTGGCCGAGTAGATCCAGTAACGCCGATTCCACCGCGGTCACAGCGTGAATCGCGATCCGCAGATCGAAGGTCTGCGCGCCTCGGCCCCCGGCATCACGATCCGCGAACGTGCGGCGCATCTCGGCCAGCACGGCGTTGTACCGACCGATGCCCTGGCCCTCGACGAGTACCCGCGCATCCTCGAGAGTCTGCCGGATCGCCTCTCCGCCGGGCACTTCACCGACACCGATGCGCCCATCCGAATCGGTGAGCACCACCAGATTGCGGGTGAAGTACGGGGCGTGCGCTCCGCTGAGGTTCAGCAGCATGTCGTCGTGACCGGCAATGGGAATGACGCGCATCTCGGTGACGACGGGGGTGCTCGTGTGGACGTTCATGTCCGACCTCTCTCATACGCCATGGGTGACTCGGCTCACAGACGACACTAGGACTCCCGATCGATTCATGTCCAAGACCATCTGCGCATCGACCGATGCAGTAGTGGCATCGGTAGGCACAGCGGGAGCCCATCACACCTGGCAGCGCGATCGATACCGAGAGTGGATCGAATGCGACTTTTTTAGACTTGGACATGTATCGATCGCCCTTCTACCGTGGTGAGCTATGAGCCAGGTCACGCCTCGGCGTCAGTGCACGCACCGCATCACAGCCCTAGGAGTCACCCCATGACAGCGTCGACGACACAGTCCACCACTCTCACCGGCCGGATGATCATCGCCGGCGTCCCGGTATTCGGTGCCGGCGCGCAGATTCACGGAATCGACCCCAGCACCGGCAGAGATCTCGAACCCGCCTACGGGCACGGAGACAACAACGACGTCGAGAAGGCCTGTGCCGCAGCGGCCGACGCCTTCGCCGACTACCGGGCCACGTCCTCGGAGACCCGCGCGCAGTTCCTCGAGACCATCGCAGACAACATCGCGGCGCTCGGCGACACCCTGATCGAGCGCACCGTCGCAGAATCAGGACTTCCGCTGGCCCGCATCACCGGCGAGGTCGGCCGCACCACCGGACAACTGCGTCTGTTCGCTTCCGTTCTGCGCGAGGGCAGTTGGAACGGAGCCCGTATCGATCCGGCCCAGCCCGAACGCGCGCCCCTCCCCCGCGCCGACATCCGCCAGCGACAGATTCCCCTGGGACCGGTAGCAGTGTTCGGTGCCAGCAACTTCCCGCTCGCCTTCTCCGTCGCCGGCGGCGACACCGCGTCCGCCCTCGCAGCCGGATGCCCTGTGGTGGTCAAAGCACACGACGCCCACCCGGGAACGTCCGAGTTGGTCGGCCGCGCAATCGCCGACGCGGTGTCCTCCACCGGAATGCCCTCTGGAACGTTCTCACTGTTGTTCGGCTCCGGCCGCGGACTCGGTACCGCTCTGGTGACCGACCCTCGCATCAAGGCCGTCGGATTCACCGGATCACGCTTGGGCGGAACGGCTCTCGTTGCCGCGGCGGCCGGTCGCCGCGAGCCCATCCCGGTGTACGCCGAGATGAGTTCCATCAACCCCGTCTTCGTCCTCGACGGCGCACTCGCCACCCGCGGAGCCGAACTCGGCCGCGCCTTCGTCGCATCGCTCACCATGGGCTCGGGCCAGTTCTGCACCAACCCCGGTCTCGTCATCGCCGTCGACGGCCCGGGCCTGCAGACCTTCACCGAGGCGGCCACTGCCGCTGTGCAGGAGTCCACACCCACCACGATGCTGACCCCGAACATCGCCGCGAGCTACGCCGAGGGCGTCGACACTTTGAGCGAAGTCGTGACCGAGCTCGCCAGGGGTACAGACGCACAGGCCCCGAACGCCTGCCGCGCAGCGCTGTTCACCACCGACGCCGATACGTTCCTCACCTCCGATGCAGCACAGGCCGAGGTGTTCGGCGCGTCGAGCCTCATCGTTCGCTGCACCGATGCACAGCAGCTTCGCGACGTCGCCGCGCTCCTCGAAGGGCAGCTGACCGCCACTGTCCATGCCGACGAGTCCGATCACACCGAGGCAGGCAAACTCCTCTCGGTGCTCGAACTCAAGGCCGGTCGCATCCTGTTCGACGGATGGCCCACCGGCGTCGAGGTAGGCCACGCAATGGTCCACGGCGGCCCCTTCCCCGCCACTTCCAATTCCCGCACCACCTCGGTCGGATCTCTCGCCATCGAGCGCTTCCTGCGTCCTGTTTCCTACCAGGACGTGCCGAAATCTCTGCTGCCCAATCCAATTGCCGATGGCAACCCAGAGGGCATCTTTCGCCGCATCGACGGCCAGCTCACCCAAGACTGACTCACCCCCACCTAGTTCTCGAGGAGACCACCATGCTCGACGGAGTCCTGTTCTTCCCCGTCACCCCGTTCACTGCCACCGGTGAGGTCGATTACGACCTGCTGGCCGCGCACATCGCGAAGGGTGTCGATGCGGGACCCGGTGGAGTGTTCATCGCGTGCGGCACGGGCGAATTCCATGCCCTCGAAAGCGAGGAGTTCGGCAAGATCGTGCGCACCGCGGTCGACGTCGTTGCCGGCCGCGTCCCCGTCTACGCCGGTGCAGGCGGATCCGTCGCCCAGGCAAAAGCATTCGCCGCGAGCGCGAAGACCAACGGAGCCGACGGAATCCTGTTGCTCCCGCCCTATCTGGTGACGATGCCGCAGGCCGGGTTGGTCAACTACACCAAGGCCGTTGCCGGTGCCTCGGATCTGCCACTGATCGTTTACAACCGCGGTAACGCTCGCTTCACCGAGGACTCGGCCGTCGAGGTGGCGCAGCTCCCCACCGTCGTCGGATTCAAGGACGGTACAGGCGATCTCGATCAGGTCGGCCGCATCGTTCGGGCAGTGCTGGATGCCCTCGAGCCGTCGGGCAAGCCCTTCCAGTTCTTCAACGGCCTGCCCACCGCCGAGGTCTCGCAGCAGGCCTATCGCGCCATCGGTGTCACGCTGTACTCCTCGGCGACGTTCGCCTTCGCGCCCGAGCTTGCGCTGGCGTTCTACCGATCCCTCGACAGCGGAAACGAGAAGCTCACAGCCGCACTGCTGCGCGAGTTCTTCCACCCGCTGGTTCGCCTACGCGACAAGGTTCCCGGCTACGCCGTCTCTCTCATCAAGGCAGGCGTGACGATGGAGGGCATCGAGGCAGGCCCCGTGCGCCCGCCACTGGTGGACATCAGTGCACCGCACCTCGAAGAACTGACCGCGATCGTAGCCGCCGGCCGGGCCGTGCTGGCGGACGAGCTCGCGGTGCACTGATGCAGGATCCGATTCTGATCACCGGCGCTCGGATCACCCCGATCGCGTTCGTCGACCCTCCGTTGCTCAACACCGTCGGTGTACATCAGCCGTACGCACTGCGCGCCATCATCCAACTCGATACCGATGCAGGCATCGTCGGACTCGGTGAGACCTATGCCGACACCGCACACCTGGCTCGTCTCGACGCGGCGGCCCAGGCCATCACCGGCCTGGACGTGTTCGCACTCAACGCGATTCGTGACGCCGTCGACTCCGTACTCGGAACCCTGTCGATCACCGGTGGTGACGGCGTCGCCGGAATGATCACCACGGCCAGCACCACCGACCGTGTGTTCTCACCCTTCGAGATCGCCTGCCTGGACGTCCAGGGAAAAGTACTGCAACGACCGGTGTCGGATCTGCTCGGCGGCAAGGTGCGCGATTCGGTTCCGTTCAGCGCGTACCTGTTCTACAAGTGGGCTGCGCATCCCGGGCAGCAGCCCGACGAATGGGGCGAGGCGATCGATCCGGAAGGCCTGGTTCGGCAGGCTCGAAAGATGATCGACGAGTACGGCTTCGAGGCCATCAAGGTCAAGGGCGGCGTCTTCCCGCCCGACGAGGAGATCGCCGGTATCAAGGCGCTGCGGGAGGCATTCCCCGAGCTTCCGCTCCGGCTGGACCCCAACGCGGCGTGGACGGTCGACACCTCCATCCGCGTTGCCGCCGAGCTCGACGGCATCGTCGAGTATCTCGAGGACCCGACACCAGGACTCGACGGGATGGCCGAGGTCGCGCGGGAGGCGAAGATGCCACTCGCGACCAACATGTGCGTCGTCGCGTTCGATCATCTACGGCCCGCGGTGGTGAAGGATTCGGTGCAGGTGGTGTTGTCCGACCATCATTACTGGGGCGGCCTGCAACGATCGAGGTTGCTCGCCGGAATCTGCGAGACCTTCGAGCTGGGTCTGTCGATGCACTCGAACAGCCACCTCGGCATCAGTCTGGCCGCCATGGTGCACCTGGCCGCGGCGACGCCCAATCTGACCTACGCCTGCGATACGCACTGGCCGTGGAAGAACGAGGACGTCGTCGTACCCGGGGTGTTGAACTTCGTCGACGGTGCGGTGGCCGTGCCCACCGGGCCGGGGTTGGGCATCGAGATAGACGAGGCCGCCCTCGCAGCGCTGCATCAGCAGTACCTCGACTGCGGTATCCGCGACCGCGACGACACCGGCTACATGCAGAGCATCGATCCGAGCTTCGAGAACACGTGCCCACGCTGGTAGGGGGCTAAACTCGCAGCAGGTCGTGGGGACCGTGCGAGAGGCTAGTGGTGTGAACAGTGGCTGGCAGTACTCCCCTGCCTCGGTAGCGCGGACGTCCGGGGTCAATTGCCTCGTCAGCGGGTTGGTCGGTGTCGTCATCGTCGTCGCGGCGTCCCCCCGGGCCGCCGCGGTCCTGTGTGCGCTGGCTGTGCTGTGGTGCGCACTTGGCGTGTACATGATTGCCGCAGCTCCGGTACTTTCCCGGCGGCTGTACCTGTTGATGCATCTGTCGGGCCTGACGAGTATCGCCTTGTTCTGCACCGCTGCGGGCGGCGAGATCGCGGCGTTGTCCGGGATCTTTCTCCAGCTACTGTTGGTGACGCCGGCGTTCATCGTCCTGCCCGCCCGTATCGCTTGGCGTACAACGGTTCTCAACGCGAGCTACATTGCGTACCTGGGCATCGCGGTGGGAGACCTGCACCCCGTTCTGGTGGTCAACGCCGAGCTCGTTGTCGTGGCAATCGCGATCTCTGCGGCCTGGGTCCAGAGCGTGGCATCGACCTCCGAGATCGACGATCTGACCCGACTCGCGAATCGGCGGCGATTGACCAGAGAGCTGGACGCTCGGCCGGGAACGGTCGCGAGCGGAAAGATCGACGCCGTCGCCGTGGTGGACATCGATCACTTCAAGGTGATCAACGACGACTTCGGGCACGCGGCAGGCGATCACGCACTCGTCACCGTGTCGGATGCACTACGCAACTTCCTCCCGCCGCAGCATCTGCTGAGCCGCTCGGGCGGCGACGAATTCACCGTACTGTGCATCACCGGCACGGGTGCCGAGCTGCGCACCGCCATCGATCGAGTGCGGACGGAGTTGCCCGCGGACCTGACGATCTCGGTAGGGGTGGCTTGTCGACAGGACGGAGAGACCGCCCGCGCGACCCTCGAGCGCGCCGACCGAGCGCTG
>NZ_LVCU01000158.1:0-47643 GCF_001647185.1 Rhodococcus sp. EPR-147 | reverse complement strand
GGAAGAGCAGATCGATGATCGCCCGCTTCGACGACTCGTCCTGCGGGTGCGTCAACATGGCCTCGACGACGAAGACGATCATGCGAGTCGTCGGTTCGATCTCGGCTTCACCGACCTCCTCGCGGCGTAGCTCGGCGGCGATCCACTGCTCCCACAACGAGTGAAAATTGTTGTGCCATTTGTCGAGACACGAGGATACCGAGGTGCGGGAGTGCACTGTGTCGACCAGCCGGTGATACTTCTCGAGCTCCTCCACCACCCAGAGGACCTGCTCGTTCACCGAGAGCCCGGTGAGCGCGGCGAACCGAGCAAGCGCATCGGTGTGAATCTCGTCCAGCACCCCGACGAGTAGCTCGTCCTTGTCACCGAAATACCAGTAGATCGTATTGGTGGTCACTCCGGCCGCAGTCGCGATCCGCCCCATCGGCGTGTGCTCGTAGCCGTCGTCGACGAACAGCGACCGAGCGGCGCTCACGATCTCGGAGCGCTTCTCGGCGCGATCGACGGGTCGACGGTTGCGCGGCATCTCGACATCCTATCTTGATCGGCATTCAAGACAGTGCTAGCTTCTTGAATGCCGATCAAGGACCAGACGAAGGACCACCACATGAGCGCCGACGACCAGGCCGGATACACCCGCACCGACGAATGGTTCGACTCCGAGGGAGTGCGCTGCGCCGCTGCGGTGTATAGGCCGACCGGAGCCACCGCCGACACACCGGCCGTGGTGATGGCCCACGGATTCGGCACCCCGCGTGCCATTCGCCTCTTCGCCTACGCGGAGATCTTCGCCCGCGCCGGCTACACGGTTCTCGTCTTCGACTACCGCCACTTCGGCGACAGCGACGGCCAGCCGCGGCAGCTCCTGGACATCGGCAAGCAACTCGTCGACTGGACCAACGCCGTCGCCTACGCCAGGACTCTCGACGGTGTGGACTCCGCTCGCATCGTCGGTTGGGGCACCTCCTTCGCCGGCGGACACGTGCTCACCAGGGCAGGTGCCGGAGAGAATTTCGCCGCTGTCATCGCTCAGGTTCCGCACGTCGACGGCATCGCTGCCGTGCGCGCCACCGGACTTCGGCGCACCATGAAGCTCGCCCCATCGGCAGTGATCGACCAGATCCGCGCAGTGCGCGGGAAATCCCCCCGGTACGTCGAATCCGTCGGCCACCCCGGTGATGTCGCTGTGATGGCCACGCCCGACGCCGCGCCCGGCCGCGACAAACTTCTCGCCGAGTCCGGGCTCGAATCCGGTGCCTACCCCGAAACCGTTGCAGCACGGATCCTTCTACGCATCGGGCTGTACTCGCCCGGTAGAACCGCGTCGAAGATCACCTGTCCGGTACTGGTACAGATCATGTCGGAGGACGCCATCACGCCGGCGGCGGTGTGCCAGCAGGTCGCGCGCAGGATTCCCGACGCCACCGTGCACATCCACAAGGGTGGGCACTTCGACCCCTACGTGCAGCCACTGTTCCCGACCATCATCGAGGAACAACTCGCATTCCTGAAAAGGGTTGTGCCGGTGAGCCAGGTCTAGTGGCGCACTGATTCCGCAGCGAGGGGCGCGACGATGTTGGCGAGCATGGTCGCGATGGTCGCGACGACGATGCGTCGGTCTGCGGCGTAGCCACTCTGATACCAGGTCATCGCGGTGTGGCTGATGCCGCCGATGGCCGCGGTGGCGAGCAGGTCGACATCCAGATCGGGGCCCGAGGGAACCTCGCCCGCGAACGTACGAAGGTAGCCGAGCAGCAGTGTTCCGAATTGCTGCATCACCGTCAGGTACGTCTGCTCGACGCGGGGGCTGACCGCGAGCACCTCCATCCACACCACTCGGGCCAGGTGCGGATCTTCGATGACCTGGAAGAAGGGGTCGAGCAACTGCTTCGCAACATCCCTGAGATCACCGTCCCGATCCACCTGCACGATTGCGTCGGATACCGAATCGGTGAGGCGTGCAATGCATTCGGCGTAGACAGCGAGCAGCAAGTCCTCGGTCTTGTCGAAGTGCCGATAGAAGTCTCGATCGGCGATCTTGGCCTCGCGGCACAGTCCGCGGACCGTCGCGGCGCGGTATCCGACGCTGCCGAACACCCGTAGCCCGGCGTCGAGCAGCTGCCGCCGCCTGCGATCGTCGCGGTCGGCCGCGCTCTCACCGCCGTAGGCGCGACCTGCGGCTTCGGACACCGTGCTCATGACCGTCGGGCATCCAATTCGGCAGTCAGACGGATCAATTCGGCGTCCCGTTCCATCGCGGCGTCCATGATCGGGTTCACGATGCCGCGCAGTATCGAGATCGGGATCCAGCGACCGGGGACGGCGATACGCGCAGCCCGCCGTCCGATACCTCGAACGGCCACGCGCGCGAGCTTGTCCGGCGTGATCGGACGGAGCAGGGGCGAGGGAAAAGCCCGGTCGATCATGGCCGTCGCCACGTCGTCGCCGCCGAATGCGACCTCGGCGATCGGCGTCGCCACCCATCCCGGATACAGCACTCCAGCAGTCGCTTTCGTGCCCGCAAGTTCCGCCCGCAAAGCACGACCGAGCTGCTCGACCGCCGCCTTCGAAGCCGCGTACGGCGCATTCGCCAGGCCGTTGAGGTACGCGTACGTGGACGAGGTGAGCAGCACGTAGCCCCCGGACTCGACGATGTGCGGCAGAGCGGCCCGCACCGTGTTCCACACGCCGATCAGGTTGACGCCGATGACCCGCTCGAAGACTCCGTCGTCCACGGAGCGAACGGTCGATGCCTTCGCACCGCTGGAGATTCCGGCGTTGGCCATCACCATGTCGAGCGTGCCGAAAGTGTCGATCGCGGTTGCGACGGCTGCGTCGAGCTGCTCGCGCACCGTGACGTCGGCGTACGCGATCGCCACGCGCTGGTTACCCAGCTTCGCCGCCACCGATTCGAGATCGGTGGACTTCATATCGACCAGAACGATCGAGGCACCGCGTCGATGCAGCGCAGTGGCAACGGCGGAACCGATTCCGCCTGCCGCGCCGGTGATCAGCGCGACCTGGCCGGTGTGCTTGCTCATGCCGATACCTCGTCCTTCGTCGTCGCCTCGGTGGACGACCGGTGGATGTGATGGGCCTCGGGCCGAAAACGCTTGGCCCACCGGCGGAATGTGAAGCTGAACCCGGGGAACATGGCCACGACGTGTCCGGATTTGGACTGGTACCAGCTGTGGCAGCCACCGTCCTTCCAGACTGTGCCCTCCATCTCGCGATGAATCGTGTCGGTGTATTCCTGCTCGGCAGCTGCGGTGACCTCGATGGCCGTCGCACCCACCTGCCGGACGGCGTCGACGGCCCGCACGATGTACTCCATCTGCGCCTCGATGAGGAAGATCGCAGAGGTGTGGCCGATTCCGGTGTTCGGCCCGGTGACGACGAACAGGTTGGGGAATCCAGGAATCGTGGTACCGAGGTAGGCACGTGGGTAGGGATCCCAGACGTCGGACAGGGCTCGGCCGTCACGTCCGATCACCGGGTACGATATGACGCCGTCGGTGGCGTCGTATCCGGTGGACCACACCAGAAGATCGACATCGACGTGTTCGCCTGTGGTGGTGACAATTCCGGTCTCGGTGATTTCCGAGATGCCGTCGTTCTTGCCGTGCAGGGTGACGTTCGCCTGCCCCAGCGCGGGATAGAGCGTGTTGGACAGCAGAACCCTCTTGCACCCGATGACGTAGTCAGGGGTGACCTTCGCTCGAAGCTCGGAATCCGGCACCTGAGACTCGATGTGTTTCAACGCAGTTCGCTGCGCCACCGCCTTCAACATAGTCCGCGAGTACTTGAAGCCGATGATGCGAGTTTCGAGACTCCAGTAGATCCCCGCGCGGACCAGCCTGCGGATCGGTTCCAACTTCAGCAACCTGCGCTGCCACGGCGTGAATTCGCGATCGTGACGGGGCATCACCCAGTGCGGGGTGCGCTGGAAAACGTGCAGCTGTTCCACGTCGGGTTGGATCGCAGGAATCACCTGTGCGGCACTGGCACCGCTGCCGACGATGGCCACCCGCTTGCCGGCGTGGCCGTACTCGGTGTCCCATTCGTTCGTGTGGAACTGCTTGCCCTGAAACTTCTCTCGGCCAGGGAACGGTGGCACGACGGGAGTGCTGAGGGGTCCCGAGGCATTGACCACGAACTTCGCCGCATACTCGCCGCGCGAGGTGGAAATTGCCCAGTGATCACCGACCCATTCGATCTTCTGCACATCCGTGTTCGCATGTGTTCGAGCAGGCAACCCGTTGGAATCGAGCACGTGCTGGGTGTACCGATCGAGTTCCTCACGTTCGGCGAACATCCGCGTCCACTCGAACGGCTCCGACGCAATCGAGTAGAGCGGACTCTGCACATCGACGGCTGCACCCGGGTAGCGGTTCTGCTTCCACGTGCCACCGAGGAAGGGACGCCTTTCGAGAATCACGAGGTCGTCGATTCCCCGATCGAGCAGTGCTTTCGCGGCGCACTGGCCACCGAAACCGCTGCCGATGATCACCGCGGTGTGAACATGCATGCTGACGAACCCCTCCCGCACGAAACGCGATCCGATGACGCGCGTCATCACTTTAAAGTGATGACGCGCGATTCCGCAATGGTTTCGGAACCGGACTTGCTGCGTCAGTGCCCGCCGGACAGCTGCCCACTCAATCGAACGTGCCGTTCGGCAGATGCGGCGTTCAGTCCGATGATCCGGACATGTTTGCCCTTCGCCTCGTACTTCGAGGTGATGGCATCGAGGGTCGCCACGGTCGACGCGTCCCAGATGTGCGACTCCGACATATCGATGACGACGTTCTTCGGATCTCCCACGTAGTCGAACTGATAGATCAGATCGTTGCTCGACGCGAAGAACAACTCACCCTTCACCGCATACGCGCGAGTGTCCTCGTCGGGATGAGCCACATCGACGACCTCGGTCAGGTGGGCCACCCGTCGCGCGAACAGCACCATCGCGGTGACCACTCCCACCACGACTCCGTAGGCCAGGTTGTGGGTGGCGACGGTGACGACCACGGTTGCCAGCATGACTGCTGTTTCACTCCTGGGCATGCGCCGCAACGTCTTCGGATGAATGCTGTACCAATCCATCGTGCCGATCGCGACCATGATCATGACGGCCGCCAGCGCGGCCATCGGAATCAACGCCACGATGTCGCCGAGCCCGACCACGAGAATCAGCAGAAACACACCGGCGAGGAACGTCGAGATGCGCGTCCGGGCACCCGAGGCCTTGACGTTGATCATCGTCTGGCCGACCATCGCGCAACCACCCATGCCGCCGAAGAAGCCGGTGATGACGTTGGCTGCGCCCTGGCCCCAGCTCTCGCGGGTCTTGTTCGAGTGCGTGTCGGTGACGTCGTCGACGAGCTTGGCGGTGAGCAACGACTCGAGCAGCCCGACGATGGCCATGGCCAACGCGTACGGAGCGATGATGCTCAGGGTTTCGAGGTTCAGGGGAACGTCGGGAAACAGCAGTGCGGGCAGGCTCGACGGCAGCTCGCCTTCACCGCCGACGTTGGGGACGTTCAGCGCGAACACCACCGTGGCAACGGTCAGCAGCACGATGGCGACCAGAGGTGCGGGAACGACGGAGGTGACCTTGGGGAGCAGGAACATGATCAGCAGACCGACGGCCACCAACGGGTACACCAGCCACGGAACGCCGATGAGCGACGGAAACTGCGAGGTGAAGATCAGAATTGCCAGTGCGTTGACGAAGCCCACCATGACGCTGCGAGGAATGAAGCGCATCAGCTTGGCAACGCCGAGGACCCCGAGAACCACCTGGAGGACGCCGGCGAGGATGACGGTGGCGATGAAGTAGTCGAGGCCGTACTGCTTGGCGACCGGGGCGATGACCAGGGCAATCGCTCCGGTGGCCGCGGAGATCATCGCGGGGCGACCGCCCAGGAACGCGATGGACACGGCCATCGTGAAGGACGCGAACAGGCCCACTCGCGGATCGACGCCGGCAATGATCGAGAACGCGATGGCCTCGGGGATCAGCGCCAACGCGACAACCAGGCCGGCCAGCACCTCGGTTTTGAGCATTCGGGGGGACCGCAGGGCACCCATGACGGTAGGAATCCGCTCGGCGGAGTCGCTCATATCTCTCCATTCGTGATCGATGGACTTCACGTGCCGACCAACGGCCGCTCTCGTCCATGGGTGGGCGCATCGCTGCGCCCGAAGGCTTTGTTCGTGGAGCCCGATGGGCATCTCACGCGTCCCGCACACATCAGGTGGGGGAGAAACAGTCGGGAAACTGATCCCTACTCTTACGCAACAGTAGAGTTGACGCAAATCGACAGTCTTCGGACCGGGGTCGACACCAGGTCGGAGGCCCCCCGTAGCGTAAGAGGCATGTCGAGATCACCACGGAACCGCAGATCCCCCGCCGCACCGAGAAAGCGATCCTCCTCCGCGCTCCAGGCAGGGCACCTTCGCGTGATCGCGACCGGCGGTCTCGGCGAGATCGGTCGGAACATGACGGTCTTCGAATACGACGGAAAACTGCTGATCGTCGACTGCGGCGTCCTGTTCCCCGAAGAGCACCAGCCCGGCGTCGACGTCATCCTCCCCGACCGGAGTTGCATCCGCGATCGTCTCGACGACGTCGTTGCGATCGTCCTCACCCACGGACACGAGGATCACATCGGTGGCGTCCCGTACCTGCTGCGCGAGCGCGGCGACATCCCCGTCATCTCGTCGCGGCTGACGCTGCACTTCCTCGCTGCCAAGTTCGAGGAGTTCAAGGTATCGACAAAGCTGATCGAGGTCGAGGCGGGGCAAACCCGTCAGGAAGGCCCGTTCGAGCTCGAGTTCATCGCCGTCAACCACTCGATTCCCGACGGTCTCGCCATCGCCATTCGCACCGACGCCGGGCTTGTGCTGCACACCGGCGACTTCAAGATGGACCAGTTCCCGCTGGACGGCCGGATCACCGATCTCCGTAGCTTCGCACGCCTCGGCGAGGAAGGGCTCGATCTGCTTCTCGTCGACTCCACCAACGCCGAAGTTCCCGGGTTCATGGTCTCCGAACGCGATCTGGTCCCGGCCATCGAGAAGGTGTTCCGCGAAACGACGGGGCGCGTGATCGTGTCGAGCTTCGCCAGTCACGTGCACCGCATTCAACAGGTACTCGACGCCGCGCATGCGCAGGGCCGCAAGGTTGCGTTCGTGGGCAGATCGATGGTGCGCAACATGAAGATTGCAACCGATCTGAATTACCTCGATGTGCCCGACGGGCTCGTCGTCGATCTACCGAAGCTCAACCGTCTTCCGGCGAACAAGATCACGCTGATCTGCACCGGATCGCAAGGCGAGCCTCTCGCCGCGCTGTCGCGGATGGCGTCGGGTGAGCATCAGATCAAGGTCGGCGACGGCGACACCGTGCTGATGGCGAGCAGCCTCATTCCCGGAAACGAGAACGCGATCTACCGCGTCATCAACGGTCTCGTCGACAAGGGTGCACGCGTGGTGCACAAGGGAAATGCGAAGGTGCACGTCTCCGGTCACGCCAGCGCAGGCGAGCTCGTCTACTGCTACAACATCCTCGAGCCCGCCAATGTGCTTCCCGTACACGGTGAGTCGCGGCATCTGCGCGCCAACGCCGATCTCGCGATCAGGACCGGCGTTCCCCGCGATCGAGTGTTGATCGCCGAGAACGGAAGCGTCATCGATCTGTTCGACGGCGTCGCGCAGATCACCGGCTCCGTCCCCATCGAACTGATCTACGTCGACGGCAGTGCCGTCGGCGGTGTGACGGAGGATTCGCTGGCCGAACGTCGCCTGCTCGCGAACGAGGGCGTGCTGACCGTCATCGCGATCGTGGACCCCGACACCGGCCTGCTGGTCGACGACGTCGACTTCATCGGACGCGGATTCGCCCACGAGGCCAACGCTTTCGACTCACTCGCCAAGGCGATCGGCAAGACTCTGACCCGCGAGAGCGACGGGAACGTCGCCTCACGCGAGCACATCGAGAAGCGCATCGTGCAGGAATCGGCGCGATGGGCCAAGCAGACCCTTGGCCGTCAGCCCCTCATCGTCCCGGTGGTCGTCGACGGCTGAAGCGTCTCGTGTGAGTGGCGAGGTGACGTGACGCCGAAGCAATTCGTCGTGGTTCGATCCGAGAAAATAGTGCGTTCGGCCCCTGTAGATGGTTTCGGCCCCTAGAGTCGTTTGGAAAGCTCCGGTAACGATCCGGAACTTGGACCGGGGGGTCTCAGATGGGGAAGTACGCGAAGTTCGGCCGTCGGTGTACAGCGGCGGTCGCTGCGGTTTCGTTGGTGGTGTCGGGCGGGCAATGGTCGGCGGGTGCCGATCCACTCGGCGATTTCCAGAATCCACCGCGAACCGCCGAATCGATCGCCGCGACACCACTCGACGATCCGTGGGTCGTTCCGCCGCCCGGATACGAAACAGCCGCTCCCGGAACAGTTCTGCGGACCCGCAGCGTCACCGTCGGACCACTTGTCACCCCGGTCACCACCACCCAACTGCTGGTCGCCTCGACCGACGCGAAGGACCGCCCCGCTGCCATCGTCACCAGCGTCATCGTCCCGACCGCGCCCTGGACCTCGCCGGGTCCACGCCCTGTTGTTGCCTACAACATGGCCATCGATTCGCTCGGCGCCACGTGTGAGCCATCGTGGACCATGCAACGGGGCATCGCTCCGGAATTGGCGCCCGTGCAGCTGCTTCTGGCGCGGGGCTACGCCGTCGTAGTCACCGACCATCAGGGGCCACGCCATGCGTACGCCGTCGGACCGATGGCGGCGCACGCCGTACTCGACGGTCTGCGCGGTGCGGTCACGACCGCCGCGCTCGGCCTCGATCCGACTGCGCCCCTGGGTATTACGGGCTACTCGGGTGGGGCGATCGCATCGGGCTGGGCCGTGCAGGAGGCTCCGGCCTACGCCCCCGAACTGAACATCGTCGGCGCAGCGTTCGGCGGAACGCCCACCGACTTCGCGCTGCTACGTCAGTCCATGAACGGCAACGCAGCGTCGGCGGTGTTCCTCGCGGCAGCGATGGGCGTTGCGCGCGAGTACCCGGAGATGTTGTCGCTCTACAACGACGACGGGTGGCGGCTCGCACAGGCGTCGAAGGACCTGTGCATCGTCGGGATTGCACCGTTCGGAATCGTTGCTCCGATCCGCATCGAGTCACTGTCCATCACTCCCGATGCGTTCGATTCGCCGCTGGCGCTCGCAGTTGCCGATCAGAATCGATTGGGAGACGGCGGAACCCCGACGGCACCGGTGTTCCTATATCACGGACAGCAGGAGTTCTGGATTCCGAAGGAAGGTCCCGAGGCCGTGTTCGACAAGTGGTGTTCACGCGGAGCCGACGTCCGCCTCGAGGAATACCTGGGTGAGCACAGCATCGTTGCCGGCAGTGGAGCTCCCGGTGCATTCGCGTGGTTGGACGACCGCCTCGCGGGAATTCCGGTTCGACCTGGATGCAGTAGCTTCGGCCGCTAGAGCCGAACCTACTCGCTCCGGGCTGGTGCCCCGCGAGTCGACAGCACCTCGGTCAGTTCCTCGGCGTAGGCGAGCTGCCGCCGCAACGTGCGGCAGCTTTCCTCTGCCTTGGCGTGGCATTCACGCACGAAAGCCGCGGCCGACGACCGATCGTCGTCGGTCGCGTTCGCATCGCCCAGAACGTCGAGGGATTCGAGTAGCTGCTTCATCTCGGCCAGCGTGAAGTCCAGAGGCTTCATCCGACGGATGACGAGCAGGCGTTCGACATCGGACTCGGTGTACAGCCGGAAGCCGCCGACGGTCCGAGCAGAGGGCGTGACCAGGCCGACGTCGTCGTAGTGACGCACCGTACGGATGGACAGCTCGGTTCTCTGAGCTACCTGCCCGATCTGCATGTGCATGCCGTCGTCTGCCATGTGCCGCCTCTCCTCGACCGCCCACCCTAGTCAGTGTTCGGCACCGAGGTTTCCACTGAGGCGCTCGTGCCGCTCGATCGACGGCGCGTTCAGACCGACGATCTCGACCGTCTTGCCCTTCGCTGCGTACTTGGTGGTGATGGCATCGAGGGTCGCGACGGTCGACGCGTCCCAGATGTGCGACTCCGACATGTCGATGACGACGTTCTTCGGATCTCCCACGTAGTCGAACTGATAGATCAGATCGTTGCTCGACGCGAAGAACAACTCACCCTTCACCGCGTAGACCCGGGTGTCCTCGTCGGGATGAGCCACATCGACGACCTCGGTCAGGTGGGCCACCCGTCGGGCGAACAGCACCATCGCGGTGACCACACCGACCAACACGCCGTAGGCGAGGTTGTGGGTGACGACGGTGACCGCAACCGTGGCCACCATGACCAGGGTCTCGCTCTTGGGCATGCGCCGCAACGTCTTCGGATGAATGCTGTGCCAGTCGAAAGTGCCGATGGAGACCATGATCATCACCGCGACGAGTGCGGCCATCGGAATGAGCGCGACGATGTCGCCGAGGCCGACGACCAGGATCAGCAGGAAGACTCCGGCCAAGAATGTCGAGATCCGCGTACGCGCACCGGAGACCTTGACGTTGATCATGGTCTGGCCGATCATCGCGCAGCCCCCCATACCGCCGGTGAATCCGGTGACCAGATTCGCCACGCCCTGGCCCCAACCCTCGCGGGTCTTGTCGGAATGCGAATCGGTGATGTCGTCGACGAGCTTGGCCGTCATCAGAGACTCCAGCAGGCCGACGAGCGCGATCGCAAGTGCGAACGGCGCGATGATCGACAGTGTGTCGAACGTGAACGGCACGTCCGGAATCAGGAACGACGGCAGCGAGGACGGCAGTTCGCCCTCGTCGCCCACATCCGGAACCGCCAACGCGAAGACGAGTGTGACGCCGGTGAGTATCACGATCGCGATCAGCGGTGCCGGCACGATGGTCGTCAGCTTGGGCAGGAAGAACATGATGAGCAGGCCCACGGCGAACATCGGGTAGACCAACCACGGCACCCCGATCAGGTACGGCACCTGGGAGCTGAAGATCAGGATCGCCAGCGCGTTGACGAATCCGACCATGACGCTGCGCGGAATGAATCGCATCAACTTCGCGACACCGAGAACGCTGAGCACGACCTGCAGCACTCCGCCGAGAATCACTGCTGCGATCAGATAGTCGAGACCGTACTCGCGCGCCAAGGGAGCGACGACCAGCGCAATCGCTCCGGTGGCCGCGGAGATCATCGCCGGCCGGCCGCCGACGATGGAGATGGTGACGGCCATCGTGAACGACGCGAACAGCCCGACGCGCGGATCCACGCCGGCGATGATCGAGAACGAAATGGCTTCCGGAATCAACGCCAGCGCCACGACCAGGCCTGCGAGCACTTCGGTCTTCAGCCGCTTCGGCGATCGCAATGCACCCAGCACCGAGACGTCTTCGACGGCGGTGGCAGGCACCTGGGCAGCTCGAGACACGACGGCTCCATTCGATGAGTGCAGGGGACGTCCTGCGCGGGCGACTCTACTCTTACCGGAGGGAAGGTTGCTACTCGTCGCCGCTGTCGGCTCTCCGCTAGATTGATGTGACAAGGCACGCCGAAACCGCCAGCGCGATGCAAGGAATGAATCGATGTTCTCGCTCAACAGGTTGTCCTGCTTCATCGCCGTGGCCGAGGAACTGCACTTCGGCCGCGCTGCCGAGCGACTGCACATGACGCAGCCGCCCCTGAGCAGGCAGATCCAACAGCTCGAAAGCGAAGTCGGCGTGCAGCTGATCGACCGCACCAGCCGATCGGTGACCCTGACGGCCGCGGGATTGGCATTCCTTCCCGAGGCCCGACGCATCCTCGACCTCGCCGAGGGCGCCCTCCTCACTGTGCGACGTGTCCCCACCGGAGACCTGGGGACCGTCGTCGTCGGATTCACCGGCGCATCGGCGCATGCGGTGCTACCGCAGCTGCTCGACGCCGCACGCGAGAAGTTACCCGACGTGAAACTCGTTCTACGCGAGATGGTCTCGGCGGTGCAGATGGAATCCTTGGCCGTCGGCGATATCGATCTCGGGTTGGCCAGGCCACCGCTCAAGCGTCCGGGCATCGCGTCGCGGCCGGTGCTGCACGAGTCGTTGATCGCGGCGATGCCCGACACTCATCCGCTGGCCGAGAAGAGCGAACTGTCGGTGGAGGACTTCGACGAGCAGCCGATCATCATGTATTCACCGGTCGACGCGCGGTACTTCCACGAACTGCTGATCAGTACCTTCACCATCGTCGGGGTGTCTCCGCGCTACGTGCAGTACGTGACGCAGGTGCACACGATGCTGGTGCTCGTTCGTTCCGGAATCGGATTGGCTCTGGTACCGGAGTCGGCATCGACCATGCGGCCGGAAGGTGTTGTGTTCCGGCCGGTTCGGACGGTCAAGGAACGCCCCGTCGAACTCGACGCGGCATGGAGAGTGGACAACGACAATCCGGCACTGCACCGCTTCATGACCGATGTGCTGCCGACGCGGGAGTGGTCGTGATTTTTTCCTGCTGATCGAGCCGTGGTTTGACAGTGCCCGAAGCCGGTCTCGGTCGAGTGCTCGTGTGAATACGGCGCGCCTCGAAAGCCAACGAAGGCCCGCACCTGGTTGGGAGCGGGCATTGTCGGGTTCGTGGGTTGCTCAATCTCTGGGCGGCTTGGTGTCTTTGCCAGCTGCGACATCACGGAGCCATTGCGGGACGGGCTTATTGTCGTACTCGCGGAGCTTGATGGATGCTTCGGCGGCTGCGGACCGGACTTTCATCGAGCGTCCACGGCCCGCGGGGCGGTTCTCGGGGGTGGTCATCGGGGGTCCTCCGTCTCTGTGTCGTTTTCATTGTCGCCGGTTTCGGCAGGTTCCGCCAGGTCGTCCTGTGGCTTCACGGTGAGATCTGCGATCGCCTGCAGCGTGTCGCGATCGGTGCGCGCGATGAACGGAGTCGTGGCAACGGTGCCGAACACTTTCCAGCCGAGTGCGGCTTCGTCGTCGTTCTCGCTGACGGTCCTCTCGAGGCACCAGGTGATGCGTTGCCAGGATTGAGAACGGTTGTCCGCCCGAGTGCGCTGGCTGACGGTCCCCACCACGCCGACGACGGCAATCGAACCGACGATGAGGGTGATCCAGGCTTGTGCTGGCACTGACCGGGTTCCTTTCCTGCGGCCGGGTCAATGCGCGGCGGGTGACCCACCACGCTCTCCCGTGAGCAAGAAGGACCGTAGCCCGACCCACCGACACGAAATCGACATGCCAGTTGCAGCGCGCTGCAACGTCAACAGCTCACTGGCATCCTCCGCCGCCGACCTCACTACCGAATGCACGAACGCAGGCCACCCGACCGAACTATCGCGGCGTCCCCACCGGCGGCTTGACGGCCGTCACCGGGCAGTGCGCCTCGAGGAGAACGCGCTGAGAGATGCTGCCCATGAACAGCTTTCCGACGGGTGATCGACGCCTGATGCCGATGACGACCAGTTGCGTCTGTTCGTCGAACGACAGGTCGATCAGATTGTCGGCATGCGAGCGGCCCGCTTCGTTGTCGTGAATTTTCGCCGCCACCCCGATGGCCGACGCCTCCTCGCGGGCGGATTCGACGACCGCACCGAAGTCGGCATCGGATGCACTGCTGTCCTCGGCGACGACGATCAGGTCCGTACCACGCATGTGTGCCTCGCGAAAAGCGAAGGGCAGCGCGCCTTTTCCCTCGGCGGTCGGCGAGTAGCCGACGACGACGGTCACTGCGTCACCGGCGTGACGAGGGTGCCGTCGGCCAGAAAGCGATCGAGGTTCTCGAGCGTGAGCGCTTCCATCGCAGCCCGCGTCTCCACCGTTGCGCTGCCCACGTGCGGCAGCAGCACCACGTTGTCCATCGCCAACAGGGCGTCGGGTACGGCCGGTTCGTGCGCGAAGACGTCCAGGCCCGCTCCGGCGAGCTTCCCCGCAGCGAGCAACTCGATGAGCGCCTCCTCGTCGACGACGCTTCCGCGGGCCACGTTGATCAGGTATCCCTGCGGTCCCAGAGCTTCGAGCACTGCGCGATCGACCAGATGCGCAGTACCCGAACCGCCGGACGCGGCGATGATCAATATGTCGACGTTCTCGGCGAGCGCTGTCGGGCCGGCAGCGTAAACGTAGGGCGAACCGTCGATCTCGTTGCGATTGTGGTACGAGATCTCGCAGCGAAACCCGTTGAGCCGATCGGCAATTGCCGAGCCGATGCGGCCGAGGCCGATGATTCCGACACGCTTGCCGGTGACCTGACGCGTCAGTGGCGTGTTGCCCTCGGTGGGCCAGCGGCCGGCGCGCACGAATCGCTCGGCCGAGGACAGGCCGCGCACGGTGTCGATCACCAGACCGACGGCGAGGTCGGCCACACAGTCCGTCAACACCTCGGGGGTGTTGCTGACGACGACGCCGCGTTCGGCTGCCGCGTCGACGTCGGTGGTGTCGTAGCCGACGCCGAAGTTCACAACGGCTCCGAGCTGCGGCAACCGTTCCATCAACGCAGCATCGACGCCGGTGCGGCCGGAGGTGACCACCGCAGAGATCGACGCACCGTGCTCGGACAGGAACTCGTCGCGATCGTCGCCCTCGGGCAGTTCCAGCGCGTCGTACTCGGTAACCAGGGTGTCCATCAACGACGGCTTCAGCGGTCCCACTCGGAGAACTCGACCGCCTCGTTGCGAATCGGATTGAGACACAGAGGTTTTCTGCGAGCTGACGGTGACCATGGTTCTCCTCGCGAGATGGTGGAGCGTGCGCGTTTCCTGTACGGTATGCCGCCCTTCGAATACCTGTCCAACACGGAAATAACATGGACCGATACCCAAACGGCATGAACGACGCGTCGCCGATGCAGCTCTGCCGGGGTCGTCATGCATCTTGCCTGGTCAGTCCAGCAATGCTGTGACTCGGACCGCAGTCAAGCCGTCACTGTGACCCACAGAACTGGACGAAAAGTCGATTTCGTCCGGTTGACGGTGGAGATGACCCGCTCATACCGTGTGTCTACCGTCACAGATTCGGCTGCGACTTGCAGACGCGGATCCTTTTTCCCACTGGAGGCCACCATGAGCCCTGCACTCTTCGTGCAGCAGGGACGGACCCACCGCGTCGCCGCAATAGCCGTTGGCGCGCTGTCACTTTCACTTGTCGCGAGCGGATGCACCGTCGCCAACTCCAACAACGGCGGAGCCGCCCGCGCAGATACTCTTCGCATCGTTCTGCCGCAGGAGCCGCCGACCCTCGAAGCCTGCGACGTCTCGTTGACGTCGGTGGGTGTGGTGACGCGCTCGAACATCACCGAGCCGCTCATGGAACGCAACCCCAGCACCGGCGATCTCGAGCCCAAGCTCGCCGATTCGTGGGAGCAGACCTCCGACACCGAATGGACGTTCACCATCCACCCCGGCGTGACGTTCAGCGACGGCAGTCCCTTCGAGGCCGAGGACGCCGCGTTCTCGATCGATCGCACCGTCAATTCCGAACTGGGCTGCAACGTCGAGGGGTACGTGTTCGGCGACGCGAACCTGGTGGTCACCGCAGTCGACCCGATGACGCTGAACGTGCAGTCGCCCGAGCCCGATCCCATTCTGCCGCTTCGGCTCTCGTTCGTGGAGATGGTGCCCCGCACCTCGAGCTACACCGAGCGGGTACGCGAGCCGATCGGAACGGGACCGTTCGCGATCGAGCGCTGGGATTACGGCCAGAAGCTCTCGCTGGTGCGCAACGAAACCTACTGGGGCCCGAAGCCCGAGTACGCCAGGGCCGAGTACCAGTGGCGCAGCGAGGGCAGCGTCCGCGCATCGATGGTCACCAACGGTGAGGCCGAGATCGCCACCTCGGTCGGACCGGAGGACGGCGCAGGCGATCTGGGAGTCGCGTACCCCAACAACGAAACCACAGCGCTGCGCATCCAGGCCATGCAACCGCCCCTGGACGACATGCGCGTACGCCAGGCGATCAACTACGCCATCAATCGCGAGGGCATCGTCAAGGCACTGTTCCGTGGACTCGGTTCCCCTGCAGAACAATTGATCTCCGAGGGTGTCGTCGGCTTCAACGAGGACTTGACACCGTGGCCCTACGACATGGACAAGGCCCGCACACTGATCGACGAGGCCAGGGCCGATGGCGTACCCGTCGATACCGAGATCCGCCTGATCGGACGCACCGGGCAGTTCCCGAAGATCAACGAGACGGTGGAGGTCATCCAGAACTCACTGTCCAAGATCGGCATGAACGTCACGATCGAAATGATGGACGCAGCAGGCACCGCCGAGTACCAGGAGCGGCCGTTCCCCGACGTCGGCCCGTATCTGCTGGTGATTCAGCACGGCAATCAAGCCGGCGACTCCGCGTTCACCGTCGATCAGTACTTCACCAGTGACGGATTCCAGAGTGCCTACGGCACACCTGAATTCGACCGGAAGATCGCTGCCGCGGGGGCTCTCACCGGCGAGGACAGGCAGGCCGCCTACGCGCAGGTGTTCGCCGACGAACCGAAGGACATCATGCAGATGGCCTACATCGCGCACATGAACGGGGTGCTCGCCAAGGCATCCTCGGTCGATTACACCCCCAACTCGGCCACGGTCGACGAAATGCACCTCGCCGCCATGACCCGCGCCGACACCGAGAGGCCCTGACATGTTCAGATTCCTGCGCCGACGGATCTACACCAGCCTGATCCCGCTGTTCGTCGTTCTGCTGGGCGTGTTCTTCCTCGCTCGGCTCACCGGCGACCCCACCAGCCTGTACCTGCCCGAGTCTGCAACCCAGGCCCAACGCGAGGCGTTCCGCGCCACCAACGGCTTCGACCAGCCGGTCCTGACGCAACTGATGGACTACTTCAAGGGCGTCGTTCAACTCGACTTCGGGCAGTCGCTGCGCACCGGCGAGGACGCGTCGGCGATGGCACTGCGCGCGTTCCCCGCGACGCTGCAGCTGGCGTTCGCGACGATGTTCCTCGCCATCCTCGGCGCTGTGATCATCGGATGCTGGGCTGCCTACCGACCGAATTCGCTGGCCGATCGCATCTCGAGTCTGCTGTCTATGACGGCCGCGTCCATCCCCGATTTCTGGTTCGCCATCATGGGTGTCTACGTCTTCGCCATCCTGTTCGGCTGGCTGCCCACCTCGGGCGTGGACAGCGGAATGCTCTCCTGGGTGCTGCCGATCGCCACCCTGCTCATTCGCCCGCTCGGCGTACTGACACAGGTGGTGCGCGGCGCGATGGTCTCGGCGCTGTCGGCACCGTACGTTCGCCTCGCGAGAAGCAAAGGCGCAGGCGATCTTCGAGTCGTCACCCACCACGCTCTACGCAACGCCGCTGCACCGGCGCTCACGGTTGCCGGCGACCTGATGGTCGGGCTCGTCAACGGCGCGGTGGTCGTCGAGGCCATCTTCGGCTGGCCCGGCATCGGAAAGTTGATGATCGACGCCATCCTGCAGCGCGATTTCGCTGTTCTGCAGGCGGCCGTGTTGTTGACGGCGGTGAGCATATTCGTGCTCAACATCGTCATCGATGCCTGCTACGCACTGCTCGACGCCCGGGTTCGCGACAAGGTGAAGGTCTAGGTAAGAACATGTCACTCGACTTCGAAGCACCGAAAACATCCGAGCCCGAGGATGTTCCACCGTCGGTTCCGGTGGAAGCCCGCAAGGCGTCGGCCCCGCTGTGGAAGCTGCTGCTGCGCGACCGGGTCGCCACCGTCGCCGCCGCGATCCTGGTACTGGTCTTCCTCACCGCGATCTTCGGCCCGATGCTGGTCGGTGACGCCGCCACCGATCAGGATCTCGACCGCTCGAATCTGCCGCCGTTCACCCTCGACACCGGGTGGATGAACATCCTCGGCACGGATCCGCTGGGACGCAGCATGCTGGCCCGGCTGATCGTGGCCAGCAGAACCACACTCTCGGTGGCCGTTCCGGCCGTGATCCTCTCGGCGATCATCGGCTCGTTCATCGGGATGTGGGCCGGCTTCCATCGCGGCTGGCGTGAGACCGCGGCCATGCGCGTCGCCGACGTCATCCTCAGCTTCCCGTCCCTGCTGATGGCCGTCGTGGTGCTCTACGTCTTCTCGCCCAGTGCCGCGAACATCGTTCTGGTCCTCACCGTTACGCGCATTCCGATCTACCTACGTACCGCCCGCGCCGAGTCCGCCGAGCTGCAGAGTCGGTTGTTCGTCGACGCCGCCCGCACCTTCGGCGCGAAGAGCGGATCGGTGATCCGCCGGCATGTGGCCCCGATTCTGCTGCCGACCCTGCTCACAGTCGCCACCCTGGACTTTTGTTTCGTCATTCTCGCCGAATCGTCGTTGAGCTTCCTGGGCATCGGCATTCAGCCACCGGACGTCTCGTGGGGACTGATGGTCTCGCAGGGCCGCACCTACCTGCAGACCGCCTGGTGGCTCTCGTTCTTCCCCGGTCTGGCCATCGTGCTGACGACCGTCTCGGCCACCGTGCTCGCTGCCTGGGCGCGCATCGCCACCGACCCGGCGCAGCGGTGGCGACTCAACGTCCCCCGCTCCAAGCGCTCTCGCCTGCTCCCCGTACGAAAGGTCGTCTCATGAGCGCACCGGCAACCGCACCCCAGCGACCCGACACCGGCAGCGTCGCCCTCGACGTTCGCGGACTGACCGTCGATCTGCGGACGCCGTCGGGTGTCATTCGCGCCGTCGACAACGTCACCTTCACCGCCCGACGCGGTGAAACCCTGGCTCTGCTGGGTGAATCCGGTTGCGGCAAGTCGATGACCGCCCAGGCCGTCGTCGGGTTGCTCGAACCGATCGCCGACATCACCGGCGGCTCGGTGGAGCTGGGCGACGTCGATCTGGTCACCGCCAAGACCAAGGTGCGACGCACCATCGCGGCCACCGAACTGGCCATCGTCTTCCAGGATGCACTGACGGCCCTCAATCCCGTCTACACCGTCGGAACCCAACTGGCCGAACCGTTTCGGATCCACCGGGGTATGTCCGCCAAGCAAGCACGCGCGGAAGCCATCGCGCTGATGACCCGAGTGGGAATTCCCGAGCCCGAATCACGCGCGGACTCGTACCCACACCAGTTCTCCGGTGGTATGCGCCAACGTCTGCTGATCGCCATGGCCGTGGCCCTGAGTCCGTCGGTACTGCTGGCCGACGAACCCACCACCGCGCTCGACGTCACGGTCCAGGCCCAGATCATGGCTCTGCTCAAGGAATTACGTACCGAACACGACATGGCCGTCGTGCTGATCACCCACGACCTCGCGCTGGTGGCCGAGGAGGCCGATCGGGTCGCCATCATGTACGCGGGCAACGTGGTCGAGACCGGACCGGTGTCCGAGGTGTTCGGTGAACCACGCCATCCGTACACGAAGGGACTGCTCGACTCGGTGCCGGTCCACGCCGTCCGCGGTGAGGATCTCAAGTCCATCGGCGGCACGCCACCGGACCTGCATTCCATTCCCGACGGGTGTGTGTACCAGGCCCGCTGCCCCCTCTCCCGCGACATCTGCATCAGTGCTCGCCCGCCGCTCGAATCCGTCGGTACCGGCCGAATGTCGGCCTGCCACTTCCCGAACGAGGTAACCAGTCATGCCTGAGCAACTGTTGACCGTGCGCAGCCTGAACAAGACCTTCGACGTCGGCCGCGGCAAGCTCCGTGCCCTCGACGCCATCGACCTGGATCTGCGACGCGGTGAGACCCTAGGCCTGGTCGGCGAATCCGGCTGCGGCAAGTCCACTCTCGCGCGCACCCTGATGATGCTCGAACGACCCGACTCGGGCACGGTCGCGTTCGACGGCGTCGATCCGTTCGCGCTGCGCGGCAAGGAACTCCTCGCGTGGCGTCGACGCGTGCAAATGGTGTTCCAGGACCCGTACGGTTCCCTGAACTCACGCATGACTGCAGGCGACATCATCGGCGAGCCGTGGCGAACCCACAAGGGCCTGTACAAGACTCGCCGCGATCGCTCCGCACGGGTCCGCGAACTGCTGCACCTGGTGGGCCTGCGCCCGAGCGACGAGAACCGCTTCCCGCAGGAGTTCTCCGGCGGTCAACGCCAACGCCTCGGCATCGCGCGGGCGCTGGCGCTGAACCCCGACGTGATCATCTGCGACGAGCCGGTCTCGGCACTCGATCTCTCGGTACAGGCGCAGGTGCTCAACCTGCTCAACGATCTACAGAAGCAACTCGGCATCTCCTACGTGTTCATCTCGCACGATCTGTCGGTGGTGCGACACGTCGCCGACCGAGTCGCGGTGATGTACCTGGGGCGCATCGTCGAATCCGGAGCCACCGAGGCAGTATTCGAGCGTCCCGCCCACCCGTACACCGCAGCATTGATGTCGGCCGCACCCACTCTGGACGCGTCGAATCGCGGGACGAAGATCCTGCTGAAGGGCGAGGTACCGTCGCCGCTGAATCCGCCGTCGGGATGTCGGTTCCGCACGCGCTGCTGGAAGGCAACCGACCTGTGTGCGAGTGAGGCACCCCCGGTGGCGCTCGACGCGGACGAGGCCGATCACATCGCCGAATGCCACTATCCCCTCGTCGCAGGCAATCTCGGCCTCGTCGCCGCCGGGACGTGATGGCGACACACCTGAGCATCACCGGATTCGTCGTCGTCGCGCTGGCCATCTTCTTCGCGTCGGCGATGCAGGCGTCCATCGGATTCGGCATGGGTATGCTCGCCGCGCCCATCGTGGCGATCGTCGACCCCGGCCTGATCCCGGCGACGCTCATCATGCTGGCCGTCGTGGTCAGTGTGCTCGTTCTGATTCGCGATCGCACCGCCCTCGACCTCTCGGGTGCAGGGTGGGCGCTCGCCGGTCGCCTCCCCGGTTCTGTGGTGGGCGCACTACTGCTCGTGCTGCTACCCGAGCGCGGACTGGCCATCCTGCTGGCGCTGGTGGTGCTCTGCGGCGTCGCACTGACGTCGTTCGGTTGGGTCCCGTTGCCGCACAGACGAAATCTGGTGGTGGCCGGGGCCGCGTCGGGAATTCTGGGAACGGCCACCTCGATCGGCGGACCCCCGATGGCACTGGTGTGGCAACGCAATACCGGAGCCGAACTGCGCAGCACCATGAGCTGCTTCTTCCTCGTCGGCTCGCTGATCTCGCTGGCGGTACTCGCGGTTGCCGGCGCGGTGGATGCCCATACGGCAACGCTGTTCGTGTTCCTGGCCCCGGCGACGATTCTCGGTTTCCTGCTCTCCCGGGTGGTCAACAAAGTCCTCGATCGTCGACGGCTGCGCATCGTCGCGATCACCGTCTCCGCCGTCGGCGCGCTCGTGCTCGTTGTCCAGCAGGTGTCGGCGCTCGCCTAACTCACGAAATAGTGAGTTGAATCGCCATCTCGTGTCGGAACGCGTCGATCGGGTAGTCGGTGTCGATGACTACGAACAACACCCGCGCATTGATCGTCGGTGCCACCGGCATCTCCGGACAAGCCTTGTGCCGCGTTGCTCTCGACGCAGGCTGGGACACGTACGGACTCAGCCGTAGTGGCAGCACTCCGGTCGACGGCGTCATCGGTGTGGCCGCCGATCTGCTCGACCCGGCCTCGCTCGAGGAGGCGCTGAACGACGTCCGCCCCGAGGTCGTGTTCTTCACCGCATGGATGAAGAAGGACTCCGAGCAGGAGAACATCGAGGTCAACTCGGCGACGCTACGCAACGTGCTGAACGTGCTCGGCCCCCTCGACTCGGTGAAGCACGTCGCGTTGATGACCGGCCTCAAGCACTACCTCGGACCGTTCGATGCCTACGGTGAGGCAGTGATGGCCGAGACGCCGTTCCACGAGACCGAGGATCGCCTCGACACTCCCAACTTCTACTACGCGCAGGAAGACGAATTGTTCGCCGGTGCCGAGAAGTTCGGATTCGGTTGGAGTGTGCACCGCGCGCACACCATCTCCGGATTCGCGGTCGGCAACGCGATGAACATGATGTTGACGCTGTCCGTGTACGCAGCGATCTGCAAGGAGCTCGGCGAGAAGTTCGTCTTCCCCGGTTCCGAGACACAGTGGAACGGCCTCACCGACCTCACCGACGCGGACCTGCTCGCCGAGCAGATGGTGTGGGCCGCAACCGACGACAACGCACACAACGAGGCGTTCAACATCGCCAACGGTGACGTCTTCCGCTGGCGCTGGCTGTGGCCGCAGTTCGCCGCGCACTTCGGCGTCGAGCCCGAGGGCTACGACAGCGAGCCGCGTCCACTCGAACCCCGCATGTCCGACGCGGCCGCAACGTGGAAGCGCATCGCCGAGAAGCACGATCTGGTCGAAAGCGACGTCTCACGGCTCGCGTCGTGGTGGCACACCGACGGCGACCTCGGCCGCGACATGGAATGCCTGACCGACATGAACAAATCGAAGAACGCCGGGTTCCTCGGCTTCCGATCCACACCGGATGCCATCGCCTCGGTGATCCAGCGCTACAGAGATGCGCGTCTGATTCCCTGAGCGGCTGCGCCGCACGTGCACGGAAACTCGACCCCTGCTACGAGTTTCCGCTCACCTGCGCGTAGCGCTCCCGTACCGCCGGGGTCGGGTCGGCCTCGTATGTCTTCGACGCGGCCTGCTCCCAGGTCGGCGGCTCGCTGGTCCCGGCCAGTGCCCACGCCGCCTGGCGCGCGGCACCGTCGGCGACGTATTCACCCGGCTCGGGCACGATCACCGGAACGCCGAGTATGGCCGGGGCCAACTCGCGCAGTGCAGCGGACTTCGCACCGCCGCCGATGAGCAGCACCCGCTTCGTCTCGACCCCCTGCGAACGCAGATGGTCGATACCGTCGGCCAAACCGCACAGCAGTCCTTCGACGGCCGCTCGCGCGAGGTGGCCCGGTGTCGAATTGTTCAGTCGCAGGCCATGAATCGCACCGGATGCATCGGGACGGTTGGGGGTGCGCTCGCCCTCGAAGTACGGCACCATCACCACACCGTCGCTCGTCGTCGACAGCGCCAACCGCGACAACTCGTCGTGATCGACGCCCAGCATCCGCGCCGTCGCATCGAGGACGCGAGCAGCGTTGAGAGTGCACACCAACGGCAACTGCCGGCCGGTGGCGTCGGCGAATCCGGCGACCAGACCCGAACCGTCCGCGGCCGCAACCGAGGTCACGGCAGATACGACGCCGGAGGTGCCGATCGAGACCACCACATCGCCGGGCTGAGCGTCGAGGGCGAGGGCTGCCGCGGCATTGTCTCCGGTCCCCGGCCCGATCAGTGCCCCGCTGCGAGTGCGGCCGATGGCCTCGTTGGGTGCAGCCACGCGGGGCAGCAGTGGGTTACGACCCCGAAAACCGAACTGCAGCAGATCCGTTCGATATTCGTCAGTGGCCGCGGAGAAGTACCCAGTGCCACTGGCGTCGCCTCGATCGGTGGCCAGAGCGTCGAGCCCCGATGCCCCGCCGAGCTGCCAGCTCAGCCAATCGTGCGGAAGGCACACCGCCGCAGTGCGATCGGCATTCTCGGGTTCGTGGTCGGCGAGCCATCGCAGCTTGGCGACCGTGATCGAAGCCAACGGAACCACTCCGACGGCGTCGGCCCAGGCCTGCCCGCCGTCGGTGCCTTCCTTTTCGCCCAACTCGGACACCAAGTCCGTCGCGGCCTGCGCCGATCGAGTGTCGTTCCACAGCAAAGCTTTACGGACCACGGATCCGTTGTCGTCGAGGCAGACCATGCCGTGCTGCTGCGCGCCCACCGACACCGCGTCCACGTCGTCGAGTCCGCCTGCGGCAGCGATCGCCTCGTCGAGCGCATCTTTCCAGCGCTGCGGGTCGATCTAGGTGCCGTCGGGATGCACTGCTCGCCCCTGGCGGACCAAGTCCCCCGACTCGGCGTCACGAACGAAGACTTTGCACGATTGGGTGGAGGAGTCGATTCCGGCAACGAGAGCCACGGTGAGCGGGTCCTTTCCTACGCAAGTGTGATCTACGACCCTACCCGCGAGGCGCGGTTGCCTCGGTCACCAACGTGCGCGCGTAGGCGATGGCCTGCGGCGTTGTCTCGAAAACACGGCGCGCTTCGTCGTCCTTGGTGGTGAACACGCCCAGCGCCGTCAGCGGACGCAGGTGTTCGGGTTTGGCTGCGGAGATGAGGACGGTGATGTGGCGATGTTCGAGTTCGGTGATCGTGTCCTTCAGGACCAGAGCTCCGGTGGCATCGATGGTGGTCACTCGCGACATGCGCAGGATCACCACTTTCACGTCCGACACGTCGGCGAGCTCGAGCAGGAAGCTGTGCGCAGCTCCGAAGAACAGTGCACCGTCGATCCGGTAGGCGACGATGTGTTCGCGCAGCAGGCCTTCTTCTTCCTTCGAGACCGCGTCGAGTGCATCGAGCGGTACCTGCTCGACCGTGGCGGATCGCGCGACGGCGCGCAGTGCCAGCACCGCAGCGAACCCGACGCCGACCGCCACAGCCGTCACCAGATCGAAGAGAACCGTGACGAGAAAAGTCGACGCCATCACCACGGTGTCGCCGCGACCGGCGCGGGAAATTGCTCGGATGGAGGCTGTTTCGACCATGCGCACCGTTGTCGCCAGGAGCACCCCGGCCAGAGCGGCGAGGGGAATGTCGGCCACCAATCCCGCGGCGGAGTACATGATGGCGGCGAGGATCACCGCGTGGGTGAGCGCCGAGAGCCTGGTCCGTGCCCCGGATCGAACGTTGACGGCAGTACGGGCGATGGCACCGGTGGCGGGAATCCCGCCGAACAACGGCGCGGCGATGTTGGCCAGTCCCTGCCCGAACAGCTCACGATCGGGATTGTGCCGCGCGCCGACGCCCATCGAGTCCGCCGCGGTCGCGGACAGCAGCGATTCCAGTGCAGCCAGCGCAGCGACGGCGAACGCCGGTGCCAACAACGCCGTCACGTCACCGAGGTGGAAGAAGCTCAGGCTCGGGGCGGACAACGACGACGGAATGGTGCCGATGCGGGCGATGTCGAGGTCGAACAGTTGAGTGATCACCGTTGCTCCCGCGACCGCAACCAGGGAGAACGGGATTTTCGGAGCCACGCGGCCGCCGACCAGCATGACGATCGCGACCGTGACGGCCACGGTGGGCGTCAGAACGCTCGCGTTCGAGACGAACGAGCGCACCGCGTCGAACGCGGACTGCCACACCTTCTCGCCCTCGGCGTCGGTGATACCCAGGGCCGACGGAACCTGTTGCAGCGCAATGACGACGGCGATGCCTGCGGTGAATCCCTCGATGACGGGTGCCGGCATGTACCGGACGGCTCGACCGACTCCTGCACCGGCGAGCGCCAGCAGAATGATTCCGGCCATCAGTCCGACGGCGAGTACTCCGGTCGGCCCGTACTCGGCGACGATGGGGACGAGCACCACCGTCATGGCGCCGGTCGGCCCGGACACCTGAAATCTCGATCCGCCGAATACCGCGGCGACGACTCCCGCGATGATCGCCGTGGTCAGGCCCGCCGCCGCACCCAGCCCGGTGCTGACGCCGAAGCCGAGTGCCAGAGGCAACGCGACCAGGGCAACGATCAGCCCGGCCAGCAGATCCGCGCCGGGTGCGCGGAGGGCCGGTTTCCACTCGCTCCACCTGGGCAGCAGCGCTGTCACAGCACTGAGGGCGTCGGTCCTGCGGGAAGGTTTCGTCGGTTCGGACATGTGACGCTTTCTGAGAACTCATCGATCCTGATCGATCTACTTGCTAAGTTTAGCAAGTAATGAACCAGGTGAACACAAGACGTGAGTCAGACCATCACGGGCCGTCGAGTCAGGTGCGCGCTCCGGACTCGCCTTCCAGCAGCTCGGCCTGGTTGGCCACCACTCCCGTGAGTATTTCCCGCGCGACGACCAACAGGTCGGCCACCTTCGGCGACGTCAACGTGTAGGACACCGACAGGCCTTCCCGAGTGCCTTCGATGAGACCGGCGCGCCGCAGGATGGACAATTGCTGAGACAGATTGGCCGGCTCGATGCCGATTTCCGGCAGCATCTCGGACACGGCGTGTTCGCGCTCGCTCAACAACTCCAGCACGCGAATACGGGCGGGATGCGCCAACGTCTTGAAGAAATCGGCTTTCATTCTGTAGAGCGGCCGGCTCGAATCCGTGGCCATGAAGTCCTCCCGTGGCACCCGCCACCGCGCAGCAGGCTACTTGCGAACACTAGCAATCAACAGACCGAAGTGGACGACCTCCCTGCCCGTCCCGAAACTCGGCTACCTTCACTCCCATGCGCGGAGACCCCGAAGAATCCACCGACTTCAGGCTCACCGTGGCCACGGCGGCCCTCGACCTGTTCTCCGTCAAGGGCTACGAGTCGACGACGGTAGACGACATCGCCGGTGCCGCCGGCATCTCGCGTCGGACATTCTTTCGTCAGTTCCGCGCCAAGGAAGACGTCGTCTTCGCCGATCACGAAATACTGCTCGAGCAGGCCGGCGCGTTCCTGGAAGCGAACGAGGGCGATCCCTGGCGGGCCGTGTGCGATGCCGCGCAGCTGGTGTACGAGCGGTTCTCCGACTGGCAGGACATGTCGCGCTTGCGCTACCAGGTGGTGCACAAGATCCCCGCGCTGCGCGATCGAGAAATCGTCACCGTGTTTCGCTACGACAGACTCTTCGTCGACTATCTGCAGCGTGTTCTGCCCGATCACCCGCACCTCGAGATCCTGCAGTTCTCCGCCACGGTGACCGCGACGCACAACTACATCCTTCGTCGGATGATCCGCGACGGCCTCCCGACGTCCGTGGAGGATCTGCGTTCGGCACTCGCGCAGGTCCGCGCGCAGTTCCTCGGTGAGATCGTCGTCGCGTCGTTCCCCCGGGGCACGTCCGTCAGCAAAGTCGTCGACGCGTTGGCCGATCACACAAGCACCTGAGCCACCCGACGCGATGGCACTGAGTGCCGGATGCCGGAGACTCGGTCTTGAACAGGTACCAATTCGGACGTACACTGAGGCAATCCTTGGCACTGAGTGCCCTCCGTGGGCAGTGCCACCCCCGACACACCGAGGAGCGTGGCCGACATGGCCGGAAATCCCGACTTCGATCTGTACCAATCGCCCGACGAGCACAACGAACTGCGCGCAGCCATTCGGGCGCTCTCGGAGAAGGAGATCGCTCCGTACGCCAAAGAGGTCGACGAGGACTCCCGCTTCCCCGAGGAAGCACTCAAAGCGCTCAACGCTTCCGGCTTCAACGCCATCCACGTTCCCGAGGAATACGACGGCCAGGGTGCCGATTCCGTCGCTGCCTGCATCGTCATCGAAGAGGTCGCACGCGTCTGCGGCTCGTCCTCGCTGATCCCCGCGGTCAACAAGCTCGGCACGATGGGCCTGATCCTCAAGGGCTCCGAGGAACTCAAGAAGCAGGTCCTGCCTTCCCTCGCCGGTGGCGCGATGGCGTCGTACGCCTTGTCCGAGCGCGAAGCGGGATCCGACGCGGCGAGCATGCGCACCCGCGCCAAGGCCGATGGTGACGACTGGATCCTCAACGGCTCCAAGTGTTGGATCACCAACGGCGGCAAGTCCGATTGGTACACCGTCATGGCCGTGACCGATCCCGACAAGGGCGCCAACGGCATTTCCTCGTTCATCGTGCACAAGGACGACGAGGGATTCGTCGTCGGCCCCAAGGAGAAGAAGCTCGGCATCAAGGGTTCGCCCACCGCCGAGCTGTACTTCGAGAACTGCAAGATTCCCGGCGATCGCATCATCGGCGAGCCCGGTACCGGCTTCAAGACCGCGCTGGAAACACTCGACCACACGCGCCCCACCATCGGCGCACAGGCCGTCGGCCTGGCACAGGGTGCCCTCGACGCGGCCATCGCATACACCAAGGACCGCAAGCAGTTCGGCACCTCGATCTCGAGCTTCCAGGCAGTGCAGTTCATGCTCGCCGACATGGCGATGAAGGTCGAAGCCGCCCGCCTGATGGTCTACAGCTCCGCAGCCCGCGCCGAGCGCGGCGAGAAGAACCTCGGGTTCATCTCCGCGGCTGCCAAGTGCTTCGCCTCGGACGTGGCCATGGAGGTCACCACCGACGCCGTGCAGCTCTTCGGCGGTGCCGGCTACACCACCGACTTCCCGGTCGAGCGCATGATGCGCGACGCCAAGATCACCCAGATCTACGAGGGCACCAACCAGATTCAGCGTGTCGTCATGTCGCGGGCGCTGCTCAAATGAGCGACATCAACCTGGTAGGTGTCATCGGCGGCGGCACCATGGGTGCCGGCATCGCCGAAATGTGTGCTCGCTCCGGCAGTTCCGTACTGATCCTGGAGACGAGCCAGGCGACGGCCGACGCCGCAGAGGCCCGCCTCGACAAGTCCTTCGCTCGTGCCGTGAAGTCCGGTCGCATCGAAGCCGACGCGGCCGAGAAGGCCCGTGCTGCAATCGCGTTGACGCTCGATATCAACGACTTCGCGGACCGCGATCTCGTGGTGGAGGCAGCACCGGAGATCGAGTCGCTCAAGCTGGACCTGTTCGGCAAGCTCGATTCCATCGTCAAGCCCGAGGGAATCCTGGCCACGAACACCTCGTCGATCCCGGTCATCAAGATGGCCAACGCGACCAAGCGTCCCGACAAGGTCGTCGGCGTGCACTTCTTCAACCCGGTGCCGGTACTGCCGTTGGTGGAGATCGTCGTCAGCCTGCTCACCAGCGAGGAGACCGTCGCAGCGGTGACGGACTACGCCGGAAACACGCTGGGCAAGAAAACGATTCGCGCCGGGGATCGCGCAGGATTCATCGTCAACGCACTGCTCATCCCGTACATGGTCTCGGCCATCCGCATGCTCGAGTCCGGCTTCGCCAGCGCCGAGGACATCGACGAGGGCATGGTCAACGGTTGCGCACACCCCATGGGACCGTTGCGCCTGACCGACACCGTCGGCCTCGACGTCACCCTCGCGGTCGCAGAGTCGCTGTACGCGGAGTTCCGCGAGCCGCACTACGCGCCGCCGCCGCTGCTGCAGCGCATGGTGGACGCCGGGATGCTGGGTCGCAAAACCGGTAAGGGTTTCTACTCGTATTCGTAGTAGTCCCTTCGCCCCTTCTGGATCAATGTGGCATTCAGCTTCTTGGAGTAGCTGAATGCCACATTCATCCGTCAGGGAGGCGCACACTGGAGCCGTTCCACAACTCTGGGAGGCTCCATGAACATCGATCTCGACGGCCGCACCGCTTTGATTTCCGGCTCCAGTCAGGGCATCGGATTCGCGATTGCCACCGAACTTGCCCGCGCCGGTGCGCGCGTGGTCCTCAACGGCCGCAGCGAGTCGGCGCTGGATTCGGCCGAGGAACAGTTGCTGACGGCAGTGCCGGGTGCGCGGGTGATCGTCGTTGCTGCCGATCTCGCGACGGCCGACGGGGTCGAGACGTTGCTCGCCAAGGTGCCGGTGGTCGACATTCTGGTGAACAACCTCGGCATCTTCGGAGCAAAACCCGCTCTCGACATCGACGACGACGAATGGCGACGCTATTTCGAGGTGAATGTGCTCTCGGCAATCCGGCTGATCCGCACGTATCTGCCGGCGATGACCGAGGCGGGCTGGGGCCGAATCCAGAATATCTGCAGCGATTCCGCAGTCGTGATTCCCGAGGAGATGATCCACTACGGAATGACGAAGACCGCCCTGCTCGCAGTGACCCGTGGATTCGCGAAAGCTGCTGCAGGAAGCGGAGTTACGGTCAATTCCGTGATCGTGGGTCCCACCCACACCGAGGGCGTCGAGAAGTTCGTCGGCGAACTCGTCGGCGACGACCTCCCCTGGGACGAGGCGCAGGCGCAATTCATGAAGGAGCACAGGCCACAATCGCTCATCGGACGTTTGATCGAGCCGAGGGAGATCGGCAACATGATCGTCTACCTGAGCTCCGAGCAGGCCTGTGCAACCACCGGTGGCGCTCTACGAGTCGACGGCGGCTACGTCGACGCGATTCTGCCCTGAGTTTTTCGCAGAGCGGTCCGGTCGGTCACAGTTTGTGGCCGACCGCTTCGGGGCATGCGTGAGATACACGGAATCAAGCAGAGGTTCTTCACGCATTTCACCGTATTCGGAGACGATTCCACAGTGAGCGATCAGTACACCTTCACCAACCCCGTCACGCAGTACCGCCAGGACGGCTTCCCGGAGCAGCACCAGGATCCGCCCGGCCTGGCCGCAGATCTTCAGCCCCTCGCCGACCACGGGGAGCAGACGTACCGCGGATCCGGACGCCTCACCGGCCGCAAGGCCTTGATCACCGGGGCCGATTCCGGAATCGGACGAGCAGCAGCCATTGCCATCGCACGCGAGGGCGCCGACGTGGTTCTCAATTACCTACCGGCAGAAGAGAAGGACGCGCAGGAGGTTGCGCAGTTGATCCGCGACGCCGGCCGCACCGCAGTCCTGGCACCGGCAGATCTCACCGACGAGCAGGCCGCGCGCGGCATCGTGCGTACTGCCGTCGACGAGCTCGGTGGCCTCGACCTGCTGATCAACGTCGCAGGTAAGCAGCAGTTCGTCGAAGATCTGGCCGACCTGACGTCCGAGCAATTCGATCAGACGTTCAAAACCAACGTCTACGCACTGTTCTGGATCATCCAGGAAGCGGTGCCGCACATGCCCGCCGGCTCGACCATCGTCAACACCAGCTCGATCCAGGCATACACACCGTCACCCGGACTGGTGGACTACGCGACCACGAAGATGGCCATCAACACCATCAGCAAGGCCCTCGCACAGCAGTTGGCGCCGAAGGGAATCCGCGTCAATGTCGTTGCGCCGGGACCGTTCTGGACACCGCTGCAGGCAGCCGGCGGCCAGCCGACTTCGGCACTGCCGGAATTCGGCAAGGAAACACCGCTCGGACGCGCAGGACAGCCCGCCGAGATCGCCGGTGCGTACGTCTACCTGTCGTCGGCCGAATCGGGTTACGTCACCGGCGACACACTGAACGTCAACGGTGGTATGCCGACGCCGTAGATCGTCACCCGTTCGGCGTGAATGGACCATTCACACCCGTCTGGGCTGGTGAATGGTCCATTCACGCGTTCAGGAGAGGTCAGTCCTTCGGCCCACCGGCGGCGTAGACGACCTGACCCGAGATGAAGCCCGCACCCTCGCTGACGAAGAACGACGCCAGGTGCGCGATGTCATCGGGATGTCCGACGCGATTGACCGGAATCTGCGACGCAGCAGCGGCTTTGAAGTCCTCGAACGGCATCCCGACGCGTTCTGCGGTGGCTGCCGTCATCTCCGTCTCGATGAATCCCGGGGCAATGGCGTTGGCGGTGACGCCGAACTTGCCGAGTTCGATGGCCAGGGTCTTGGTGAAGCCCTGCATGCCGGCCTTGGCTGCGGAGTAGTTGGCCTGTCCGCGGTTGCCGAGGGCAGACGTGCTCGACAGGTTGACGATGCGTCCCCACTTGGCGTCGATCATGTGCTTCTGGACCGCGCGGGTCATCAGGAACGATCCGCGCAGGTGTACGCCGAGAACGGAATCCCAGTCCTGCACCGTCATCTTGAACAGCAGGTTGTCGCGAGTGATGCCCGCGTTGTTGATCAGTACGGTCGGCGCACCGAATTCACTTGCAATGCGATCGACGGCGGTCTGCACCGATTCCTCGTCGGCAACGTTGGCACCGATGGCCACTGCCTGCCCGCCTGCCGACTGAATCGCTCCGACGGTGTCGCTGCACGCGGCCTCGTCGAGGTCGACCACGGCAACTCCGAAGCCGTCCTTGGCCAGCCGCTTGGCTACCGCAGCACCGATTCCTCGCGCACTACCGGTGACAATGGCCGTCTTGATCTGATCACTCACGAATATCTCCCTTACGACGCCGAACTCGATAACTGTCCTCTGTTTCTATCAACACCGACAATGCGATCAGTACGCAGCCACCGCTCCGTCGAGTGCCTTCTGCATTCCCTCTGCCACCACCCGGGTGATGTCGATCGGCTTCTCGGGCAAATCGGTGATGGGCGTGTCAATGTAGACGCTGGCCTGCTTCACCTTCGGCGCACCGGGACCGTAGCTCAGACCTATACAGATCAGCACCGGCTCGACCCCGAGTTTGCGCGCCCGCATCGCGATGTGGCCGATGCCGCTGCCGACGTGCTGCACCGTCGTCGGATCCTCGAGATTACAGGTTCCCTCGGGGAACACCGCCAGATCGTCGCCTCGCTTCATCCGCTCGGCACTGACGTCCATCATGCGGTTGCCCGCGGCGCTGACGGCCCGCATGCCGTGATTCTTGCCGCGGAAGACGGGGATACCGCCCATCATGTCGATTCGCTTGCGCTGCTTGGGTTCCTGGAACAGCTCGTCCTTGGCCAGCACCCGTGTGCGACCGATGACCGGACGCAGCGGCGACGCCCATGCCGCCGCTGCGAGGGTGTACGGATCGTTCTCGGTCAGATGATTGACCGCGATGAGCAGACGCGTGTTGTCGTAAACGAGACGACGCAACTCCTCACGGGCACCGTCGGGATACGACACCCTCGGGCGGAATCGCCTGGCCAGGGTCGCATAAGCCAACCTCGCAACCTGACGATTCTGCTGATGACGCAGATAGAAGTCGTACACGGTCACATCGTTTTCGAGAATTACCGCAGGCCGATCCATGAGCCGAGCTTAGCCTCACACCCGCGAGGAACCCATAGCCCGGATACCGACGGTAAGTCCGACCGCAGCGGTAGCCACGGCCGCGACAACACCGGCCGTCACCGTCGAACTCGTGAAGTCTCCCGCGAACAGTGCACGTTCGGCATCGACCAGGTACCCGAGCGGGTTGATGTTCACCAGGAACTGCATCCATCCCGGGGCAGTGGTGAGCGGCAGCATCGTGCCCGACAGGATGAGCAGTGGGAACATCAGAGTCTGCTGTATCGACCAGAACACCCAATCCTGTCCGCGCACAGCCAAAGCCAGCGTGTAGGACAACGCGCCGAGCCCGACACCGAACACGCCCAGCAGCACGATGCCCACGACCGCACCGATCGGATTCACGGACAGGCCGAGTGGCAACGCGACCAGGATGATCAAGACGGCCTGAGCAGCCAGCGGCACCATCTCCTTGAACGCGCGCCCGACGAGCAGCGCCGATCGCGGCAACGGGGTCACCAACATTCGTTCGTGCGAACCCTGCTGCAACTCCGCCAACAAATTCGAGCCCGTCATGGAGGTTCCGAAAATGGTGATCATCGCGAGGACCCCCGGAACGAACCAGTCCCAGACGCTTCCGTCCCCGAGGCCGGGCACCTCGGTGAGCAGTGGGCCGAACAGTGCGAGCAGGATCAACGGTTGGATGAGACTGAAGATCACCGTGAACGGATCGCGGAGCATCGGCCGCAGTTCGCGGCCCATCACCAACGTACTTCCCGACAGAACGCTCATCGGAGTTCTCCTGCTGTGCTTGCGTTTTCGAGGGATGCGGAACCCGTCGCGGCGCTCTCACGGAGACTGCGCCCGGTGAGGCCGAGGAACACGTCGTCGAGGGTCGGTCGCGTCGTATCTGCCGTGTGCACCGTGATCCCATGAGACTCGCTCAGCCGAAGGAGATCCGGAAGAACCACCTCGGCCCGCTCGACCCGGATGTTCAGACGCGAACCCGCCACCGTCACGTCCCTGACACCGGCTACGCCACCGAGAAGCGCAGCCAGCGCCGACGCGTCGGACACGGTGAGGACGATCAGATCACCTGCCAGTTCCGATTTCAGTGCGGTGGCGGTGTCGTCGGCGATGACGGTGCCGCGATCGACGACGATCACCCGCTCGGCCATCGAATCGGCCTCGTCGAGATAGTGCGTGGTGAGCACGATGGTGGTGCCCATCTCTCGCCTCAGCCGCAGAATGTGGTCCCACAGGTTCGCCCGGCTCTGCGGGTCCATGCCGGTGGTCGGTTCGTCGAGAAACAGCAACGGCGGCCGATGCACCAGACCCAGTGCGATGTCGAGTCGTCGACGCTGCCCGCCGGACAGCGTCGACACGGTACGAGTCGCGAGCTCGCCGAGTTCGAGTGCCTCGATCAATTCGTCTGCGCGACTGCCTGATCGGCGACGCGTCATGCCGTAGCACTGCCCTTGCACCACCAGCTCGTCCCGGACGCGCTGATTGTGGCCCGCACCGTTGCCCTGACCCACGTAGCCCAGGCTGCGGCGGACTCGATCCCGGTCTTTGCCCACGTCGAATCCGGCGATGCGGGCCGATCCCGACGTCGGTGCCAGCAACGTGGTCAGCATCCGCAGAGTGGTCGACTTGCCTGCCCCGTTGGGGCCGAGCAGAGCCACCAGCTCTCCCTCACCGATCGTCAGATCGATGCCGCGTACCGCCTCGACGGTCTTCTTGCCTTGCTGAAAAGTCTTGGTCAATCCCGAAGTTTCGATCATCTGTGACGCCCCTCGTCGTAGCGGTGAATCCCTACGACGGAGACGGTAGAAACGATCGCGGTCAGCTTCGGTCCGCGATGCCAGTGCGGCGGTCGATCAGCCGAAGACGGGGAACTTCCGTTTGCGGGCGAGGGCGTCCATCCCGGACTGAATGCTCGCGCGGACCTCGTCGTACTTGGCGTCGACGTACGCCTCGTCCTCGCATCGAGCCGGATCGTGGTCCAGTTCGACCGGCGGCATGAATCGAGTGCGAATCTTCGCGGGCAACGGAATCTGCGGAAGCGCGGCGGGCGCAATGATCCACGGCAGCGAGATCGCGATCGGGAACACCTTCAACCGCGCAATCTTGTCCAGCTTCAACGCTTTCGACAGCTTGTCACCGCGAATGAGCACCGGCATCGCGTCGGCCCCACCCACCGTCGCCACCGGCACGATGGGCACACCCATCCGAATGGCGAGCTTGATGAAGCCGGTTCGACCACCGCGAGTGGCCTCGTCCCGTTTGCTCCAGGGCCGCAACGAATCGACCTCACCGCCAGGCCACACGATGACGTCCCGGCCCTCGGCCAGTGCCGTCGACATCGAGTCCGGTGCCGCGGGAAGCACCCCCATGGATCGAAAGACTTTTCCGATCAACGGGAACGCCATCAAGGCATCGTGCGCGGTTCCGTGCAGGATGCGTTTCTCACCGAAGTGCCGCCACCACTGAGCGCCGACGGTCCACGCGTCCCAGACGAACGGCGCACCCGAGTGCACGCCGACCACCAGCACCGGCGACTCCGGAATGGTCTCCCAACCGTCGATCTCCATCCGGAAGTAGCGGTCCATCACCCCGTTCCAGAGTCGTTGCTGCCGGTCCATTGCCACGGTGTTCTGATCATCGAGGTCCCAGCCGCCTGCGCGTTCGGCAACCACCGCTCCGAGGCCCCCGGACGACTTCTCCCGACGCGCTTTCATCTTCAGACGCGCAGCCGCGGCGTACCGCTGCGCTTGCTCGCGCAGCTGCTCCTTCGTCGGTTCTTCGGAGCCGTCCCCACCCAGTACGTGATCCCCATCACTCATACCCGCACGGTACTCCACCCGTCCGAAGCCGACTCACAACCAGCGCTCGTAACCCCACGCGACGTCCCGAGTGTCCGTTATGGTCAAAATTCGAGCCGAGCGAACGAGGTATACCGATGGATCCGATCGAACCGGCATACGGAACGACAGCTCTGCTGCTGATCGCCGCCGCAGCCGTTGCAATCCTGCTTTTCCTCATCATGAAGGTGAAACTGCACGCCTTCGTCTCCCTGGTCCTGGTCAGCGCGGTCACCGCCGTCGCGGCCGGAATCCCACTGGCGGACGTGCCGTCGGCCCTGCTCTCGGGCTTCAGTTCCACGCTCGGCTCGGTGGCGCTGCTCGTCGCCCTCGGCGTGATGGTCGGCAGACTGCTCGAAATCACCGGTGGTGCACAGGTATTGGCCGATACCCTGATCAACCGATTCGGGGCCAAACGCGCACCTCTGGCGCTCGGTGTCGCCGCACTCATCTTCGGCTTCCCCATCTTCTTCGACGCGGGCCTCGTCGTCTTCCTGCCGATCATCTTCACCGTCGCCAAACGTTTCGGCGGATCGGTGCTGCTGTATGCCCTCCCGACCGCAGGCGCATTTGCCGCGATGCACGCCATCGTTCCCCCGCACCCCGGTCCGGTCGCTGCCACCGAACTCCTCGGCGGCGACATCGGATCGGTACTGCTCGTCGGCGTTCCCGTTGCCGTCGTCTCCTGGTTCGTCGGCTCCTACCTCGTCGGTACCCAGCTCGGTAAGCGGTTCCACACCTTGCCTGCAGATCTCTTCTCCGACGGCGCTGCCAACTCCGAGGAGCACGACAAGGAAATGGCCGCGCTGCGCGATCCGGCTCCGAAGTTCGGTGCGGTGCTGTTCATTCTGCTGACGCCTCTGGTGTTGATCTCTCTCAACACCGTCGTCAACACACTGACCACGTCGGGTGTGCTGACCGGAGACGAGACCTGGGCCGCAGCGCTGACGCTCATCGGTCAGACACCGATCGCGCTGCTCATCACGCTGCTGCTGGCTCTGTTCATCCTCGCGCCGGGACGCTTCCCGGTGGCCGACGGTGCCAAGTACATGGATCAGGCGCTCGGGCCCATCTGCTCGATCATCCTGATCACCGGTGCCGGCGGCATGTTCGGTGGCGTGCTCCGGGCCAGCGGCATCGGGCAGTCGCTCACCTCCTCGCTGTCCGGCCTCGGACTGCCGATCCTGCTGCAGGCCTTCCTGATCGCCACCGCGCTACGCGTCGCCCAGGGTTCGGCCACCGTCGCTCTCACCACGACCGCCGGACTGATATCCGCGCAGGTGGCCGAATTGGATCTGAGCAACTTCAAGATCGCGCTGTTGGTGTTCGCCCTGGCCGCCGGAGCCACCGTGCTCTCCCACGTCAACGACTCCGGCTTCTGGCTCGTCAGCCGCTTCTTCGGCATGGACGAGAAGACGACCCTCAAGACCTGGACCGTCATGGAAACGACACTGGGACTGGCGATCTTCGCCCTGGCATCGCTGCTGTGGGTGGTGTTCTAGCGGGGTGGACTGCCTCGATTGACGAGTCCGAGCAAGATCGAAGGGGCAAGCCTCGACCCGAGGATCGACACTCGGCCCAGTCCGATGGCTATCTCGTCGCGGCCACTGTCGAGTCCGGCCATCGTCTTGTCGAGGAACTTCTCCAACGGCATCGCCATCGGCGGCGCGCTGTCCATGCTGCGGTGCAACGGTGTGTCGACTACCGGCGGGACGAGTTCGACGACCTGAACGGTGGTTCGGCGCAGTTGATGCCGAAGACTGACGGTGAACGAATGCACGGCTGCCTTGGTCGCGGAGTACACGGGAGCGCCGGTGAGCGGAACGAAGCCGAGGCCGGAGCCCACGTGCACCACCCTCGCGCGAGGAGCACGGCGCAGGAGGGGCAGCGCTGCCGAGGTGACGTTGACGAGGCCGGTGAAATTGGTGGCGATCTCGTCGGCGATCTCGGCACTCGCCGGCTGCTCCTGCGCCGAGAAGTCCAGTGGGCGTTGGACTCCGGCATTGTTGATCAGGGTCGTCAGATGCGGAATCGACGCGGCGATCTCCGCTATCGCGCGGCCCACGGATTCCGGGTCGCAGACGTCCATGACGATCGGCGTCATGCCGGGGTGCTCCGCGGCCATCGCACTCAGGCGCACGCTGTCGCGACCGGTGACGACGACGTGGGCCCCACGAGCGTGGAACCGGGTGGCGAGTCCGGCACCGATGCCCGACGTCGCGCCGGTGATGAGAACCACGTCGTCGTCGAAGGACCCCGGGTGTGACCTTCCGCGTCCGATCATGCGAGCGACCCGGCAACGATCTGCCAGGCCAGAGCAGATTTCGCGGCGAGGCTGAGTACGAGGTAGACGAACTCGCCGAATGCGTAGTCCTTCCACGGCCCGATCCTTCGGTACTGCAGCCATTGGTTGGCCGCGAAGCTCATGAAGAAGACGAACAGCGAGAAGAAGATTCCGTAGACGAACCCGGGTACCTCCGAAGCCCCGACGAGGTTCACGGTGATCGCTACCCAGGGTGCGGCACCGGCGACACAGCCGAACCAGAACGCGGTGAGGTCCGGTCGCTGTCCAGGTTGGTTGAAGCGCTCCTGGAGCCAGCCGAACAGGATCATCGCGACGTTGGCACCCACGATCGCGATCAGCGCGCTGATCTGCGTGATGCCGGCATACAGCGCGATGAGGACCACCATGATCGTGGCGCTGACGCTGTACTCGAGCCATCGAAACGGGTTGATACCGCGAGAGAGGTTGCGTTCGTACGACTTTCGTAGTGGAACCCCGGTGACGAAGTGATCCACCGCCGCCAGTGCGAGGAAGACGGCGACCGCGATACCGATGGGAACCGCGAACGCTTCCTGCGCTTGCGGGACCACCGTTCCCGGCGGTCCCGCGGGGTAGGCGGTGGTCACATCGATGGCGAAGTCGGATGCGATGACGAGCACCGCGATGGCCTGAACAGCGTGCAGCGCGGACAGCGAGAGGTTCCAGATGCGGAGTCGCCTCAGCCTGTCCGGAGACAGAGGATGCTCGGTCGCGACGGCCGGGTGCGGAGTGCGTGCCATGACCGTTAGCCTTACAGGTTGTAAGGCTGCTGACAAGGAGTGGTGGGGAGAACGCTGTGAAGACGGACGACGAGCTGTCCGCTCGCCAACGGATCATGCTCGCCGCGATCGAATTGGCCGGCCAGCAGGGGACCGGGCGCATGACGATGTCCGCGGTAGCCGCGCGTGCGAAGGTGTCCCGACCTACTCTGTACAGCTACTTTCCGGACGTGCCTCGGATTCTGGAAGCCTGGGTCGAGCAGGAAGTGGTGCGCGTCGAGGCGCGGCTTCAGGACGTGTTGGACCGGGGCGCAGGGTCGGATCCGATGACGGTGCTGGGTGACTACATCGACCTGCAGTTGAACTATTTCGTCGAATCTCCGACGAGGGCCCTGCTCACGACGGCCGCACTGGGATCGCCGCCGCAGGCCGTCACCGGACACATCGAACGGTTCCGCGCAGATGTACACGGGCTGCTGTCGGTTCTGGGCAGGCAAGGACGTCTTCGGGCCGATGTGGACGTCGAGATGCTGGCCGGGCTTGTCATCGCGGGGATCACCTCGATGACCTCTCACGTGCTGCAGGAACAGCTATCGCCTACCGAGGCGCGACGCCGATTGCTGGACATCATCTTTCGAGGATCGCTTCGCTCGTGACGGCCGGCTACCCCGGCTGTCGGTCCCGCCTGGGTTGCCATCGAGCTGCGCGCTCGCCGATCGAAGCGAGCCGAGCCGTCTCGTGCACTCGAGAGGCTCGGGTCTCGGGCCGCTTGGCGGTCACGATCCACTCCAGAATCCCGCGACGCGCGGACGGCGGAAACTGGCTCCAATTGCTCTCCGCATCAACGTGTTCGGCGAAGGCGGCGGCCAGGTCCTCGGGAACGATCAGATCCTCGACCTCGTCGAGAACGGTCCATGCTCCGTTGGCCACGGCAGCCTCGACGGCCCGCTCCCCTGCGGGAAGCATCAGGCCTGCTTCACGGAGGGTCTCGATACGGATCTTGTTCGGACGGGACCACGCGCTCGTGGGTTTGCGGGGCGAGAAATACAACATGGTTCGCTCGTCGTCCAGCTTGCGGGGTCGACTGTCCACCCACCCCACCGCGAGCGCTTCCGCGACGGCGTCGTCGTAGCTGATCGCCGGTTTTCCAGTGGCCTTCTTCCACGACACCAGCCACGCCGATTCCGCAGTTCCGTGATGGGCGGACAGCCACGTCCGCCACTGCGCACGTGTCTGGGCATGCACTCTCGGTGCGTCGTCCATGACGGCCATGCGTATCCCTTCGTTCGTCGGGACCAGTCCAACGCTCGTCTCACTCGTCCACTTCGAAGACGCATCCCCCGGATGGAAGCTCCAGGACGATGACGTCGTGATCTTCTCCGGTGACGATCGCGGTGTAGACCACCTCCGATCCATCCATCGACACCCACCAGTTCATGTTGGCACCGCGCACACGCGGCACCTGCCGATATAACGCTCGGGCGTCCTCCACAACGGCCGACGGATGCAGCCTCCGAGCAGTCTCGACGACGATGCGGCGGACATGGTCGAGATCGATCAGGTCGTCGTCGGCCGAGAGCTGCGATGGGCGAAAATCGATGAGCGGGAATGGCACTCGCACGACTGGCAGAGTAGCCGCGTATGCCATCGATCCCTCCGATAGCGCGGGGTCACGCCAATGGAGCACGCCCTCCACGAACGTGGGCGTCACGTCGTCGTAGATCGCCGATCCGGTCTCGACGCTGCGGTGCACCGCTGCGATGTACTCGGTCAGGGAGTCGAACCAGGGCGCGCCTTGGTCTGCGGAATCGTACGAGAAACTGCGGATACAGCCTTGCCGAGCACCCGGGCGCGTGTCGACGTAAAGTGTGCTGCCTGAACCGTCTTCGGCGATCGGAACATATGCCGGGACGAACATCTCGGCCGTCTCACCTGCCTCCTGAGCAAGCACTTCGGCCGGCCAGTCCTCACCCAGATCGTCGATCGGATGCAGATTTTCGAGACTGAACCGGTGCCGATCCACAGCTCGGTCGAGCGAGCAGAGAGTGAAGTCCGGCAGCACGGAGCCGACCGGCACGTACTCCTCGCCGTAGGTTTCGTGCTGCCCGTCGTGCAGTCCGTAGAACTCGCGCAACTCGTCCGTCCACGGGGTCGTCGCACGTTCCGCAGACTCTCGCTCATCCGATGTCCGTGGGGGTCGAATCGAGGCGGCGGTGACGGGCGCACGGTCACGGAGCGTTGCCAAGTATGCCGCCCATACTTCGGTGAGGTTCACGACTCGAACCTAACGGGTCTCGATCTGCGTGGGGGTTCGATGCGAGTCTCCGTTCCGCAAAGATCGTTCGTTTATGCTGCGATCGTGGGCGAATTTTCCCTCAGCGGTGTGTCTACGATGCGAGGTAATCGTGAGTGATCGCATTCGATTCGACGGAGTGCTCGAACCGTTGACGTGGGGCAAGAACACGTATGCCATCGTCCGAGTCCCGGCAGAATTGGTCGAGGCTGCGAAGCGATGGCCGACGCGCCGGATCGACGGTTCGATCGACGGCCTCAGCCTCAACTTGGGACTGAACAAGGCTGATGCAGATGTGATGCCCGGGTCCTTCGTCTATGTGGGTGCGGGCCTTCAGCGCCGATTGGGCGTCCACATCGGTGATCTGTTGTCGTGCGAGTTCGAGCCGGCCGACCCCGATCTGGTGCCGGTTCCGAAAGACCTCGAGGAGGCGATGGAGAACGCACAGTGCACAGCGGCCTGGGAGCGCAAGCGCGCGAGCGAACGGCGCCAATTGTTGATGCCGATCGACAACGCGGCGCGCGAGCAGACCCGCGCAGATCGGGTGGCCCGACTGGTGAGGATGTTGACCGACAATTCGTAGACCGGTAGGACCACCCGGCTTCCCGTCACTGCACCGGCATCAGAATTCGCCACGCCCCCAACGCCAGTGAGCCGACGGTGACGAGCAGGAACAGGCCGACCCAGACGATGCCGGGGAGGAAGGTCAACCGAGCCAGCTGATCGGCGTCGGAGTCCCTGGCCCGTCCTGCGATGCGTGATTTCTGCAGTTCGAGAACGGGACGCGGACCGGCGATCAGCAGGAAGAACGTGATGAAGTACGCCGCCGCGACCTGTTGCTCTCCGGTGCCCCACCAGGACACGACGAACAGGGCAGCGCCGACGACGACGAGTGAGAGCAGCCCGTAGATGTTGCGAATCATCAACAGCATCAACGCAATCGACACGACGCCGATCCACAACACCGCGACTGCATGCTGGGTTCCGAGCACGAACGCGGCGCCGAGACCGAGCAGCGACGGCCCCACGTAGCCGGCGAAGGTCATCGCGATGACGCCGAGGCCGGTGGGCTTGCCCTTCGAGATAGCGACGCCCGAGGTGTCGGAGTGCAGTCGCAGGCCCATCAGCTGTCGGCCGGTGATCAGCGCAACGAACAGGTGCGCACCCTCGTGCGCGATGGTCACGACGTTGCGGGCGATGCGCCAGGTCTGCGGCAGTACCACGATGACAAGAGCGGCCAGCGCGGCAACTTGGACGATCCACACCGGCGGATCAGGACTCACCGCGGAAATGCGGTCCCAGAATTCGTTCACACCCCAGTATGCGGCAACGCCGAAGCACCGCAGGACCACAAAGAACTTTGTGATCATTGGTTACCTATGGGTGACGGCGGTCACGGCCGTGGGTCAAGATGAACGCACGATGACGAATCCACCGAGCTCGATGACGCGACGGCGCGCGCTGGCGTGTCTGGCGACGTTGCCGATGGCATTCTCGGCCGGTTGTACCGGTTTCGGTCGGTCGACGACTCCGTCGGATCTACGGATGCTCATCCCCAACACTCCGGGCGGCGGTTACGACGTGACTGCCAGAACCGCGTCGCGCATTCTCGAGAAGCACGGCCTGACCGGGCCCATCGAGAAGTTCAACGTCATCGGCGGTGGCGGTTCCGTCGCGCTGGCCAGGCTCGTTCGTGAGGCAGGCAACAGTGCGTTGATCGGCATGGTCGGGGTGGGTGTTGTCGGAGTCGCGCAGGTGGCCGAGGCACCTTGGGGACTGTCGGACGCCACCGCACTTGCACGGCTGGTGGACGAACCGGAAGCTCTCGTCGTTCGATCGGGCTCTCCGATGCCGTCGTTGAATGGCTTCCTCGACGCCTGGCGTCGCGGACCGCAGCAGGTGGTCGTCGGCGTGGGCTCTGCGTTGGGCGGGCCCGATCACCTGTTCACCGTGGAGTTGGCCCGTGCAGCCGACATCGACACCGAGGCCCTGAACCTGGTGACGTTCGACGGTGCCGGCGATCTCCTCGCGGCAGTACTCGACGGCACTGTGGACGTGGGCGTGGCAGGAGCGGGTGAGTACATCGATCAAGTCGACAGTGGTTCGCTTCGCATCCTCGCAGTATCGAAGGCACCCGACGCACGGTCCCGCGGTGTCACCGCCGCGTACGACGCCCCGACACTCACCGAGTCCGGTATCCCGCTCGAATTCACCAATTGGCGCGGATTCGTAGCTCCACCCGGCATTTCGGACTCGGCCCGGAACGGCTTGGTCGACGCGCTGACCCGTATGCGCGACACGGACGAATGGCAGGCCGCGATGCCTCTGCGCGGATGGACCGACTCGTTCCTCACTGGGGATGATTTCTCGGAATTCATTGCGGCAGAAGATATTCGAGCAAGAACCACCTTGGCCGAATTCGGCATCACCCGGTAACAACCACCCCGAACTGCCGATCGAGGTCGGCGTCCAACAGTGCACTGCGAGGCTTCGCCGTGCGCTGATCGAATCACGGAAGGACATCTCGTGGACGACTGGGTCCAAACCCTTTCCACAACGGCGCTGCTGTCGATCGCCGGCATCGCCATCGCGGTACTACTGCTGATGATCATCAAGCTGAAGGTACATCCGCTTCTGGCACTTGTGATCGTCTCTCTCGGAACGGCTTTCGCTGCGCGCATTCCGATCTCGGAGATCCAGGACGTACTGATCGACGGATTCGGTACCACCCTCGGTGAAGTTGCACTTCTCGTGGGATTGGGTGCCATGTTCGGCCGGCTCGCCGAGATCAGCGGCGGAGCACAGGCGCTGTCCAGTGCGCTCGTCCGAAAGTTCGGCGACAAGCGCGCCCCGTTCGCGCTGGGAGTCGCGTCGCTGCTGTTCGGGTTCCCGATCTTCTTCGACGCCGCTTTCATGGTGATGCTCCCCATCATCTTCGGCGTGGCTCGGCGGCTCGGCGGAAGCGTCCTGCTGTACGCCCTGCCCGCTGCAGCGGCACTGTCGACCATGCACGTGTTTCTACCGCCGCACCCAGGTGCCGTCGCATCGACCATCCTGTTGGGCGGCGACGTCGGACTGACGATCCTGATCGGCATCCTCGTGGCAGTGCCCACCTGGTTCATCGCCGGCCATCTGTACGGCACCTTCATCGGCAAGCGGATCTACCTCCCGGTGCCGGATCTGCTGAGCGGTGGCCCGCAGGTGGAGACGGTGGAGAACCCTCCCAAGCCGGGTGTGATCATCGCGCTGCTCATGCTCCCGCTGCTGCTCATCTTCGCCAACACGGCGCTCACAACAGCGGCCAGAACCGGCAGCCTCGACGAGAACTCGCCGCTGGTCACCGTCCCGCAGGTCATCGGATCCACTCCCGTCGCTCTGCTCATCACGGTCATGGTCTCGATCTATGTGCTCGCACTTCGTCGCGGCCGCACGGCCACGTTCGTGGAGGATCTGCTCGACAACGCGCTCAAGCCGATCGCTCCCGTCGTACTCATCACCGGGGCCGGCGGGATGTTCGGCGCGGTGTTGCTCGCCAGCGGCATCGGTGACGCCCTCGCCGAGACGCTTCGCGACCTGGGTCTTCCGCTCATCGTCTCCACCTTCGCCGTCGCAGCCATCCTGCGCATCGCCCTCGGCACTGCCACCGTGGCCATCACCACGTCGGCCGGGCTCCTCGGTGCTTCGATCATGGCAGCGGGGCTGAATCCGGTGCAGACGGTCGCGATGATCCTCGCCCTCGCTGCAGGGTCGTCGATCTTCCCCCACGTCAACGACGCCAGCTTCTGGCTCATCGGCAAGCTTCTGGGTATGGACGTCCCGACGACGTTCAAGACGTGGAGTGTCATCAAGACCCTGATCTCGCTCGTCGGGTTCGCCTTGTCGTCGGTCGTGTACGTCCTGGCGTCGATCTGACTCCGTACTCGACACGGTCGGAGGGGGTTGCAGGCATCATGAGGCACATGCGACGACGACCGGCACCGCGCAGCCTGGCAGGCCAGGTTCTGCTGTTGCAGCTGGTCGTCGTCGCCGTGGTCCTGGTCGCGGTAGCAGGCGTCTCGGTGCACCAGGCCGGTGTGGAATTCCGCGACACCCAGGGCGGACGCCTCCTCGCCGTTGCCGAGAACCTCGCCTCGACTCCTGTTGTCCGCGAACAGGTTGCATCCGTCGAAGCAGACAAGGTCTTGGCACCGGAGGTGGACCGGGCCGTCGACCTGTCCGGGGCATCCGTCGCCGACGTCGTCGTGTTGGACGCGACCGACGTGGGCAGATCCGTGATCGTCGCTTCCTCCGTTCCGGATCGCGTCGGGATCGCCGGGGAACTCGGTGCGAGTGATGCCGAGGACGGACGGGCCTGGACCGGCGACGTCCGGGTCGACGGACAAGAATCGATCTCGGGTCACGTCCCGGTTCTCGCGCCGACAGGCGAGGTTCTGGCCGTTGTTGCCGTCAGCTCGATGTACCCGTCCACCTGGCGCCTCGTCGCCGATGCCGGGGCACCGCTGCTGTTGTATCTCGGACTCGGAGCAGTCCTCGGGCTCATCGGTTCCTTGCTGCTCTCTCGGCGTATCAAGACCCACACACGCGGGCTGGAGGTCGAGGAGATCGCCAGTCTCGCTGATCATCGAGAAGCGTTGCTGCACAGCATCGGTGAGGGTGTGATTGCAGTCAACACGGAGGGTGTGATCACGGTCCTCAACGACAGCGCCGCCGAACTCCTCGGCCTGACCGAGCATGCTTCCGGTGCAGGCACGGTGATCGGCCACAGTATTCACGAGGTTCCCTTGGATCCAGTTGTCCGCCGGTACCTGATCGACGCTCAGGACAGCGGCGATGTGGTGCTCCCGACGGCGACGAGAATGCTGGTGCTCAGTCGGCGGTCGGCCTCGAGCAGGGGCCGACGTATCGGTACGGTCACCACCATGCGTGACAGCACCGAGCTGGCTCGGCTGCAGAGTCAGCTGTCCTCCCACAAGTCGGTCACCGACACATTGCGTGCGCAGACTCATGAATTCGCCAACCAGTTGCACACCATTTCGGGTCTGACTCAACTCTGCGACCACGACGCAGTGACGGACTTCGTCGGTGCACTGACACGCCGTCGAGCAGAAATCAGTGACGCCGTCACCCGAAGTATCTCCGACCCGGCCGTCGCGGCATTGTTGATCGCGAAGACATCGTTGGCTGCCGAGACCGGTGTTGCGCTGGAACTGAATCCGACCTCTCGGCTGCAGACCTTGGATCCCATGCTCGCCACCGACATCATCACCGTGCTCGGCAACCTGATCGACAACGCCGTGGATGCGTCGACCGGAAGCACGGGTGCCCGCGTCGTGGTCGACATCGATGATTCCGACGGCATCGAGATGCAGGTCGCCGATTCCGGACCAGGTGTTCCCGACAGCATGCGCGCCGAAATCTTCTCGCGCGGCGTCACATCGAAGACGGAGACACCGGGAGGGCGAGGCATCGGACTCGCGCTCGTCCGGATCGTCAGCACCCAGCATGGTGGCACCGCCGAGGTCGACGATGCTCCGGGAACCGGCGGTGCACGATTCACAGTGCGTATTCCGTACGACCACGAATCACCGCGACACGGGAACGCGCGCGTGGCAGGCGTCGGAAGTGACGGGACAGATGAGTGAATCGGACCGCACCTACGAGGTCCTCGTCGTCGACGACGATTTCATGGTTGCAGACATACACCGACGATTCGTCGATGCCACCCCTGGTTTTCGCACCGTCGGCGTGGTTCACACCGCGGCAGATGCGGTCGCTGCAGTCCGCACGCTTGCACCCGATCTGGTGCTGCTCGACGTCCATCTCCCGGACCGCTCGGGACTCGACGCGCTGCAACGTCTGCGTAGCGAAGGTAACGGCGTGGCAGTCGTCGTCGTCACCGCAGCCCGAGAGCTGGACACCGTGCGCCGTGCGCTGCACGGTGGAGCCGCCGACTATCTGGTGAAGCCGTTCGAGTACCCACAGCTACTGGAAAAACTCGGAAACTTCCGCCGACGAGCTCGTGCGCTGTCGAGCTCGAAAGGCATGAACCAGTCGGTGATCGACTCGCTGTTCGGGGCACCGAGTCCGTCCGCGGGCCCGAGCCTGCCGAAGGGGCTGAGCCAGGAAACCGGGTCGCTGGTGCTACGGACAGTTCGCGAGGGCGGCGAGGTATCGGCCAGTGAATGCGCAGACCTCGCCGGTCTCTCGCGGGTGAGCGCGCGGCGATACCTGGAGCACTATGCCTCTACGGGGGTCCTCACGGTCCGACTCGAATACGGCCGCGCCGGAAGGCCGGTACACCGATACCGAGCAACCGACTCGACCTGAACAGCGGCTTCGCCGCAGGCACTAGGACGCGCGTGCTTCGGCCTTCGCGCGTTCGCGGGCGAGGGACCGATCACGCATCTCCTCGAACTTGGTGGCCTGCCGCTCGAGGTCTTCGAGGAACGCGGCGAGTTCTTCGCGCTTGTTCTCACCGCGTGCGGTGAAGTCGTTGCGCTCGAATACGCTCCACTTGCGCAGAACCGGCCAGACGACGTCCTCGAGGTGCTGACGCAGGTCGTAGATCCCGTGCTTGGCCATCAGTACACCGTTGCGGCGGAAGTTCGGCATCCCGGCACCGGGCATGACGAAGTTCGTCACGATGTCCGAGACCGCCTGCAACGTCTGATCGGGCGAGATGTCCATCGCTGCGCCGGTGATGTTGCGGTAGAAGATCATGTGCAGGTTCTCGTCGGCGGCGATGCGCTGGAGCATCCGGTCGGCGATCGGATCGTCGCAGACCTTGCCGGTGTTGCGGTGCGAGACGCGGGTGGCGAGTTCCTGGAAGGTCACGTAGGCGACCGAGTGCAGCAGACCGACCTGCGACCCCGCGGGCGAGACGT